>CAXNKH010000220.1:0-3678 GCA_964202765.1 Burkholderiales bacterium
CTATCAACTGGCGCAACAACTGGGTGCGGCTTTTGTCATCGACTTCGATCACGCGCTGGGCTATGTCGGGTTGGGTTTGCGGCAGTGAGGGCAGCGCGATCCGAACCGGTTCGACCAGCATATGCGCTGCCAGTTCTTCAATCGCCGCCGGCAGGGTGGCTGAGAAGAACAGGGTTTGACGCTGCTGGGGCAGCATGGCCAGAATGCGAGACAGTTCTTCGGCAAAGCCCAGATCGAGCAAGCGGTCGGCTTCGTCCAACACCAGGGTGGACACTGTCGAGAGCTTCAGGGCATTGTGTTCTATCAGGTCCAGCAGGCGCCCGGGCGTGGCGACGACGATGTCGCTGCCGCCGCGAAAACCCATCAGCTGCGGGTTGATCGAGACCCCGCCAAACACCACGCTGACCTTGGGTGGCTGCGCCAGGTGGCTGGCCAATGCCACCATGGTCTCGCCGACCTGGGCCGCCAGCTCGCGGGTTGGTACCAGAACCAGGGTCTGAACCTGGCGTGGTCGACTCGCTGTTGCCTCCTGCCAGCGTTGCAGCAAAGGCAGGGCAAAAGCGGCAGTTTTTCCCGAACCGGTATCGGCCGAAACCAACACATCTCCGCCTTGCAAGATAACGGGAATGGCAGCGGTTTGTACCGCGCTAGGGGAGAGATAGCCCCGCTCTGTGGTGGCTTGCACCAGGGCGGGACACAGACCGAGAGTATGAAAAGTCATGGGGTGGTACATTGGCCAGCAGTTGGGCCGAGAACTAAAAAAATGAGAGAAAAAACACAAAACTGTCCGCAATTGGACGGGTGCGGGACCCCTTAGCGTGAGCATACATCGACTTCAGCTGGATGGCATCTGCAAGCACTGTCCCTGTGCCGCAGTCAATCACGGCTGTTGGCGCCCATATTGATTCGTTCCCCAAGCCTGACGGGCCCCTAGTCCTGCCTACAATCAGGCCATCCAAAGAAAGCCCCAAGATGAGTATCAAGAGTGACAAATGGATTCGCCATATGGCGAAGACAACGGGAATGATCGAGCCCTTCGAGCCGGGACAGATTCGCGAGCGCGAAGGAAACAAAATCATCAGCTACGGCACCAGCAGCTATGGCTACGACATTCGCTGTGCGCCCGAGTTCAAGGTCTTTACCAACATCCACAGCACGGTGGTGGACCCGAAAAATTTTGACGAAAAAAGCTTTGTCGATTTTCACGATGATGTCTGCATCATCCCGCCCAATAGTTTTGCGCTGGCCCGGACCCTTGAGTACTTCCGAATTCCGCGCGACGTGCTGACAATTTGCCTGGGTAAATCCACTTACGCCCGCTGCGGCATCATCGTCAACGTCACGCCGTTCGAGCCCGAGTGGGAAGGCTATGTGACGCTGGAGTTTTCCAACACCACGCCCTTGCCTGCCAAGATTTATGCCGGCGAGGGCTGTGCTCAGGTTCTGTTTTTCCAGAGCGACGAAGTCTGTGAGACCTCGTACAAAGACCGTGGCGGCAAGTACCAGGGTCAAACCGGAGTCACCTTGCCCAAGGCCTGATCAGTTGAGGACAGAGCTGAATGGAAATTGGGGACAGAAATTGGGGTCAAATCCCAATTCAGGAAAGAAACGCCAGCGAGCGAACGGCATCAAACGAAATTGGGCTCTGACCCCAAGTTACTACGCAAGGATGTCCTAGCCGCTGCCAGATCCCAGCCGGCCCAACCACAGCTTTTGAACAGCACCGGACCCTGTCTTGCAGCCGACAAAGGCCGACAGACCACTTGCTTGAGCGTGTCGAGTTGCGCTGTATCGAGCCCAGCTTGGATCAAGTCACCCGCTTCGTGTGCTGCATCGCTGGTGTCGACTACCACGCGGCCCTGTTCGGCGAAGTGGCGGCACAGTCCGGGGCTGAGCTCCACCATGGTCGGGGTGAAGGCGCCCACGGCAGAGAAGAACACGTCGGCGCGCGGCAGCGCATGCAGCACCACGGCGCTGGCTGGCGTGCAGGTCACGACCAGTGGGCAATCGCTCAATGCAGCGTTTGGATCAGTGACCACGCTGGCCTTGAGCCCCAGGGTCTTGGCGTGTTTGGCCAGGGCTTGGGCGCTCTCGGGTCGGCCGGAGGCGATCAGCACCTCTCGCAGGCCCAGGCATTGGGTAAAAGCCTCCAGGTGCGAGCGACCCTGCGAACCTGCCCCCACGATCAGCAGGGGCCCATCTCGTTGTGATGCCAGTCGCTGCGCCGCCAGCACGGACACGGCGGCGGTACGCCGGGCGGTCACGGTTGGGCCGTCAAGGACCAGCACCCGGGCTCCGGTGGCCACATCAAATACCACCACATCGCCCTGGATGGTGGGCCGACCGCTGAGCGCGTTGGCGGGAGTGAAACTGATGAGTTTGGTGATGGCGACCCGGGCATCGAGTGCCGGCATCACAAACAGGCTGCCACCACCGGGCAGGGCTTGAACCAGCCTGGGCGGCACCTGGACTTCATCATCGAGCAACAAGCTGCTGATTTCTTCCACCAGCAAGGCATAGGGCAGACTGGCGGCAGTTTGGCTAGCATCCAACAGGCGGGACATTATTTAGATTGCTCTGACAGGGCGCAGCGGATGGCGATTTGTAGGCCACGCACCATGTCTTTCAGTGGCATGTTGGGCTCACCCTGTTCGGGTAAATACGGCACATGAATAAAGCCACCGTGACTGCATTTGAAAATTTTCTGGGTTGCCAGTACGTGCATCAGGCCATAAAAAACTTGGTTGCACACATAGCTGCCGGCGCTCAGCGACAGTTCAGCGGCAAGGCCTTCGTTTTTCATTTGGGTCAGCATGGCTTTGAGCGGTAAGGTGGAAAAATAGGCCGGTGGGCCATCCTCTAAGACCGGACAGTCGATGGGCTGCTTGCCGGCATTGTCGGCCATGTGCGCATCGTTGAGGTTGATGGCCACGCGTTCGAGCGACAGCGCCCTGCGCCCGCTGGCCTGACCGACACAGATCACCAGTGCCGGCCGATACTGCTGCAAGCAGCGCTGTAACTGGTGCAAGGATTGACCAAACTCGGTCGGTAATTGTTTGGCCAGTAAGCGATGGCCCGCAATTTGCCTGCCACTGAGCGCTTGTACTGCCAACCAGCTCGGGTTGACCGGACTCCCGCCAAAAGCACCAAAACCAGTGAGCAGTACCACGGGCCGTTTAGGTGCCTGAGGCAGGGTGTATGTCATGGGTTCCATGATGAGGGATAATAAGGGTTTCCTCTAGTCCCGGGACATCTTGTCCCTTTCAGGTATTGATGACCCCTTCTGCAACCGAATCAGGCGCCCCAAGCGTCGACTGTTTCTCTCAACTGCAACTTGCGCCAGCCTTGGCCCGCGCCGTGGTCGACATGGGCTACGAGTCTATGACTCCGATTCAAGCCCAGGCGATTCCTGTGGTGTTACAGGGACGTGACGTGATGGGTGCGGCCCAAACCGGCACCGGCAAGACGGCGGCTTTTTCTTTGCCTCTCTTGCAACGCATGCTCAAGCACGAAAACAGCTCGACCTCGCCGGCGCGTCACCCCGTGCGTGCTCTGGTCTTGCTACCCACGCGCGAGTTGGCCGATCAAGTGGCTCAGCAGGTCAAGCTCTACGCCAAGTACACCCAGCTGCGCTGCGCCGTGGTGTTCGGTGGCATGGACATGAAGCCGCAGACGCTT
>CAXNKH010000221.1:0-3652 GCA_964202765.1 Burkholderiales bacterium
CGTGGAGCTATGCACCACTTACTGGCACTTCCTTCTTTTGGTTTGGTTGGTCCTTTTTGGCCTGCTGTTTACGGGGGACAATTTGGATCTTTTATTGAAACTCTGTGGGATCAGGTAGCACATGACACAAGCGATTGCGACAAATACCCTGGAACCCGCGCCGCTGGCTGACGGCGTGCAAGGCGTCGTTGCCGACTGGTCCTCGGACCAGCGGGCGTTCAAGACGGTCCCCTGGGGTAAGGCGATGATGTGGATCTTCCTCGTCAGCGACACTTTCATCTTCAGCATTTTTTTGATCTCGTACATGACGGTGCGAATGTCAACCACGGTTCCCTGGCCCAACCCCAGTGAGGTGTTTGCGTTGACGCTGTTTGGAAAGAACATTCCGCTGATCCTGATCGCGATCATGACCTTCATCCTGATCAGCAGCAGTGGGACGATGGCCATGGCCGTCAAATTCGGATATGAAAAAAACAGGAAGATGACCTTTATCCTGTTGCTGGTCACCGCCGCATTCGGCGCCTCGTTTGTCGGCATGCAGGCATTTGAGTGGACCAAGCTGATCGAGGAAGGGGTACGCCCCTGGGGCAACCCGATGGGCGCCGCCCAGTTTGGCTCGGCCTTTTTCATGATCACGGGCTTTCATGGTACGCACGTGTCGATCGGCGTGATATTCCTGATCATCGTGGCGGTAAAGGTGTATCGGGGAGATCTGGATCACGAAAGGCCGGGCTTTTTGACCGGACGTAAGGGCAATTACGAGATCGTCGAAATCATGGGCCTGTATTGGCACTTCGTCGACCTGGTGTGGGTATTCATCTTCGCATTATTCTATCTCTGGTAAGGCAAATCATGGAACACGCGGCAGCACAACAGCATGCTCCTGTGCAAGGGAATGCACACGCGGAAGGGCAACAACACCCGATCGGCATTTATCTCAAGATATGGGGATTGCTGTTTATCCTCAGCGCCGCGTCTTATATGGTCGACTACCTACACGTTCAAGGCTACCTCAGGTGGTTCCTGATACTCGTGTTCATGTTGTTAAAGGCAGGGTTGATCGTTGCCGTCTTCATGCACATGATGTGGGAGCGGCTCGCCCTGATGTACGCCATCATGATCCCGCCGCTGTTGCTGATGGTGCTTTTGGGCATCGGGGCGCTGGAAGCGGACTACACCTTCTTCACGCGCGCTGTCTTTTTCGTCAAGGGATTGTTGTAACTTAGTCAGGTCGAATTTCGGCGCTAGCAACTTATTTCGGCGCGACCAATCAATTTCGAACTCCATTTCTTACTACAAGAACTTCCAATGACCAAAAAAAGTTATGCGACGCACGTTTCGATGATTCTTGGATCCAGCGTAGTGCTGATCGGGTTTTTTTTCATTCTCGTGGTCCATCACAACGACATGCCCGGCCGAGTCGAACAGCAGCGCGGCGCGCTGTTGGGCAGTGGATCAAGCGTGGCGGAGCGGATTAAACCGGTCGCCCAGGTAGAGGTCGCTGGGGCGAAATCCCAGAAGGAGCCGGTTAAAGGCGCGGCGGCTGCGCCTGCGGCCACGCGTGACGGGCAACAGGTCTACCAGACCAGTTGTGTCGCCTGCCACGATACCGGAATCGCCGGCGCGCCGAAGACGGGTGACAAGGGCCAATGGGCCAAGCGAATCGCCAAGGGAAACAATACGCTCTACGCCAGCGCCGTCAACGGGATACAGAGCAGTACGGGAGCAATGCCTGCCAAAGGCGGGAACGCGAGCTTGAGCGATGCCGAAGTCAAGGCCGCAGTCGACTACATGGTTACGAAGTCGAAATAATCGGTTCGCCGGTTCTCATTTTCGGACCTCGAAGGCGACCGGTACGACAAGGCCGCCACGGAATTCCAGGCTGATCTCAATCCGGTCACCCGCGCGCAGTGTCCGTTTCGGATTCATCAGCATTAGATGATAGCCTCCAGGCGCAAAAACCAAACTCGCCTTGGGTGTCAACTCGACTCGCGACGCGTGCACCATCCCCGCCACGCCGTCCTTGACGACTGTGCGGTGAATCATCACGGTTTGGAATCCAGAACTGCTTGCGGACACAAGTACTTGTGATTGCGAAGTGTTGTTTCGCAGCGCCATGTACCCCGCCATCATGGCCATGCCGGGCGGGGATTCCCGCACCCAGGCATCGCGTACGCTAACACCTGCTTCTTGGCCCAAAGCGGCGCCAAGGGCCAATGCAAATATCAGGCCTATCGAAAGCCGCCACCTCATGTCGCACTAGCTCCTTTTAGCTCTCGCAGCACCTTGAAACGCCGGCTGATAGTCTGCGCGTCAAGGGGTGGGGTAAAGATGGCATGGTATCGGGCCCGAGGATCCACCAGATATACGGTCGTGCTGTGATAGACGGGATAGTTCTCCATGCCTGGTGCGTTGACAACCTGGTACGCAGCGCCCAGCTGCTCCGCCAGGTTGCCGATCTGCGCCTCGTTTCCCGTCACGCCAACAAAGCTCGCATGAAAATAGTTCACATATTGGCTGAGCTTGGCGGCGGTATCGCGATGTGGATCCACGGAGATAAAAACGAACTGGATATCTTCGGCGCCAGCCGTGGACGCTACGATGTAGTCACGCGCGCGGGCCAGTACCGCCAGCGTCGTCGGACAGACGTCAGGGCAGTGCGTGAAGCCGAAAAAGAGAAACGACCATTTGCCCTTCAAGCTTGCGAAATCAAATACCCGATTCCTGTGATCGGTGAGTGCAAAGGCCGTCAGTGGCTTGGGCTCGGGGAACACGGTCATCACCTGATCCGGCAAAAACATCGCGCGCGAATCGTTTTCGCGATAAATGTCGATCAGCCACACGCAAGCAAATATCGCTGCCAGCGCGACACTTGTCATAATGATGCTGAATTTGAAAGGTGTTTGTTGCATGACTGATCGATGAGAAAATCTTAAGGTCGCCGCCGACTTCGACGAGGCTCGGCCGGGGCAATAAGTGGAAACCGAGCAAAATCGGATAGCGTGGCATTTCTACGCGGTTAAGATGGTCCGCGTAGGGCGCCATCATAAATCACGGGCATGCCGAATGGGCGCATCGCCTGCAATTGTCCGTTAGCCAGGCATTTGCGATTGCCCTCGCCACAAAGAGCCAAGCCAAACCGCGCCCGCCACACTAGCCAAGGCAACCAGCGCCCTACCCGCCGCAAGCTGGCTTTCAAGTGAGTACGCGTTACAAAGCCGAAGATCGGTGGACGCGTAGTACCAGCCGAGCCACACCATCATCGGGAGCGTGTAGCCGAGAAAGAACATCTGCGCGAGCAGGGGTGCCCGCTGCATTGAGTGCCGCAGTGCCGCGCCGCAAAGCCACAGCGTGATGATCTTCGCCATGTCGGCGCCGTACACGACCACCGCCCGATCAATTAAAGACGGGATCATCCAATACCCCACGATCAGCGTGGCCAGGATGAATCCGGTTAACCCGAAACGGTTGAATCGGTCAAGCAAGATTGGAGCTTGCCATACCTGCCAGCGCCCGGCCAAAAGCCAGCCACCCAGCACCAGGAGCGGCATCTGCACCAGCATGTGCCACACCATGCTTTGCTCGATGAGCGGTCGCAATGGGGGCAAGGATAGCGTTGCTCCGCCCACTATCAACGCTGCCGACAGCCACC
>CAXNKH010000222.1:0-3648 GCA_964202765.1 Burkholderiales bacterium
ATCGGTTGGGGACAGAGCTGGCTCGCTGCGCGTAACTGCGGACTGTCCCGCAATAACACCCCTTAGTCTGCTTTAGCGCCAGAGTCTTTGACGGCTTTAGCCCAGCGGGGCATTTCTCGGCGCAGATGAGCTGCATAGTCGGCCGAGCTTCCACCCAGAATGTCAGCCCCTTGGGCCGCCAGCTTGGCCCTGACATCGGGATGGGTCAAAGCCTTGTTCAGCTCGGCATTGAGTCGATTGATGATGTCGGCGGGGGTTCCGGTCGGCACCACCACGCCTTGCCAAGCGGCGGCATCAAAGTCCAGGATGCCGGACTCATGCAGGGTCGGCAGATCGGGCAGCACCGATGTGCGTTTTAGGGTGGTGACAGCCAGGCCGCGTAGCCGCCCTTCGCGCACATAGGGCAGGACGGTGTTGATGGTGTCAATCATGAACTGGGTTTGACCCGCTGCAAGGTCAACCAGCCCCGGGGCACTGCCCCGGTACGGCACATGCTGAGCCTGGAGACCGGCCTGGGCGGTCACCATCGCGCTGGCCAGATGGGTGATGGTTCCGGTACCGGAGGAGCTGTAATTGAGTTGATTCGGTTTGCTGCGAACCAGTTCCAAAAAGTCTTTCACCGAATGCACTGGCAAGGCGGGATTCACCACCAACACCATCGGCACCGAGGCGGTCAAGGCCACCGGGGCGAAATCTTTCAGGGTGTTGTAGTTCACTTTGGCGTAGAGCGCCGGGCCAATTACAACCGCCGAGGTGTTGTAGAACACGGTGTAGCCATCGGGTGCCGCATTGGCCGCCAGATCGGCCGCCAGATTGCCCCCGGCGCCTGGCTTGTTGTCGATTATCACCGTTTGACCGAGCTGCTCTGACAAACGGTGAGCGATCACGCGTGACACGATATCCGTCGGCCCACCCGGGGGGAAAGCCACAATCATGCGGATCGGTTTGGTGGGCCAGCTTTGCGCCGAAACCGCACTGACCCATAACAGGCCAGCGAGTAGCAGGACTTGTTTAAATACATTTTTCATCATGGCTCCTATTGAAATTTTAGAAATTCACGACAGCTATGGGTTTGAGCTGGCTGCGCGGCTGTCCCCCGCCCTTCGGGCTCCTCCTTGATGCCGCTGCGCCAGCCACCCCAAGCACCTGGGCAGTTAGCGATTTTTGGCTATGGCGCTTGTACGAGCGCCACCGACCTGATCCCGCGCGGTACCAGCCCGATAAAACGGGAGGATATCGAAGATCATCATTGGTGAAAACGTCTTTAAGCGTTGAACTGATCCAGGATCTGTCCCGGTCCACGATCCAGGTGCACATACTGGTGACCGTCGTGCACTTTCACGCCATTGACCCAGACACCATGCACGCCTCGGGCTTGCCTGAGCATTCGGCTGACGCCGCCTGGTAGGTCGTGCTGTGGGATGGTCTTGCTGATCCCCACCTTCTCAGGATCAAACAACAAGAGGTCGGCGCTGGCACCGACTATCAAGCGACCACGGCCAGGAATCCGAAAGCAATCGGCCGGATGACTGGTCAGGCGACGGATGCCTTCGGCCAGCGAGAAATGGCCAGTCTCTCGCACCCAATGGGCCAGGAAATGCAGGCCAAATCCGGCATCACACATATAGCTCAGGTGGGCCCCGGCATCGGACAGCGTGATGACGCCGGCGGGATGTTTCAGCAAGGGTGCGACACCGGCATCCAGGTTGTTGAAAAACTTGCCGATGAAATGGGTTTGCAGATTTTCTGACAGAGCGAAATCAAAGAAGGCATCCAACGGATCGACGCCTCGTTGTTGCGCCAGTGCGGCAATGCTCAGACCCTCGAGTCCGGCGTTCTCGGGCTTGCTGGTCTGTCCCAATTCGATGTGATTCCAGTTGCCCAGGAACAATATCCCGATTTTCGGATGCAGCAGGTTCTGCCTGAAGCTGGCTCGGAACGCAGGGTCTGTATAAATGGCGGCCAGTTGATCAGGGGCGGCACGCTTGACGCTATCGAAAGCAGAATGACTGAGCAACACATAGGGGTCGTTCAGGGTGAAATCAAATGACAGGGGCTGACAGCTGGTGAGTACATAGACTTGGTTACCGCGTTCCTGCGCGGCAGCACATTGATCGTAGTAGGTTAGCCCCAGCTCCGGCGTGGCCTCGTTGTACATGGAGAGAACGGTCGAGATATAGGTGGGGCGACCGGTCTCCTGCGCAATAGCCTCCATCACTGCGGGGGTGGCTCGGGAGCCCGTTGCCATCATGAAAACGCCACGACCGACTTCGCCCAACACGCCGGTGAGCGCGCGTAATTCGGCTTCCGTGGCAATGGTCGAGGGCATGGGCCGGCCGCCGTAGCCGCTGTGGTTGGGTGAAAAGGAAGATGCGAATCCGATGGCGCCGGCCTGCATCGCTTCTCGCAGCTGCTGGCACATGGAGTCGAGTTCGGCTGGCGACGGATCGGTCTGTTCCGAAGCGCTATGACCCATGACCGCCGTACGAATCACCGAGTGGCCGGCAAAGACAGCGGTATTCAGATAGGGGCCGATCCGTCGCAGCTGCGCCATGTACTCGGCAAACGACTCAAACTCCCAATTGACCCCGGTGAGCAGTGAATTGAGGTCCATGCCTTCGACCACCGAGAGGTTTTTCAACATGGTTTCACGCATCGGCGCAGGGCAGGGGGCAATGCCAAAACCGCAGTTCCCGATCACCGCTGTGGTCACGCCGAGCGCTGGGGACGGGGACATGGTGCGGTCCCAGGTCACCTGGGCGTCGAAATGGGTGTGCAGGTCAACAATGCCCGGCATCAGGGCCAGGCCTGCGGCGTCGACCAGCTCACGGGCCTCGGCACTTATGTGTCCGATTTGACTGATCAGACCCTGGTCAACGGCCACATTAACCCGTTGCGGCGGATTGCCCAGTCCGTCGAACACCAAGGCATTGCGAATCACAAGATCGTGTATCACTTTATTCTCCATTGCTAAATACTGGGGGGCGTTTTTCAACGAAAGCACGGACAGCTTCCCGGTGATCGGCTGTCATGTGGGCAATGGCCTGGTAGGCCGCTGACATCTCCAACAGTGACTCCAGGCTGCTTCGTTCGCCTTCACGCAGCAGCCGCTTGGTCATGCGCAAAACACCGCCTGGATTGGCTGCGATTTTTCGGGCCAGCGTATAGGCGGTAGGCAGCAGTTCGGACGCAGCAACCACCTTGGACACTAGACCACAGGCCAAGGCTTCTTGCGCGTTAAGCGCCTCACCGGTAAAAGCCATTTCCGAGGCCTTGGACATACCCACCACGCGTGGCAGCAGCCAGGCACCCCCATCACCGGGGACGATGCCGACCTTGACAAAACTTTCGGCGAACGTGGCCTGCTCCGAGGCGATTCTGATGTCGCACATGCACGTCAAATCGAGTCCGGCACCGATGGCCGGACCATTGACAGCGGCAATCACCGGGACGTCGAGCTGGTACAGCGCTTTGGGCAATCGCTGGATTCCATTTCGGTACTCCTGCCGAATCACATCGGGGCTGAGCTGCTGGGTGGTGTAGCGTTGCATGTCCTTGACATTGCCGCCGGAGCTGAACACCGGGCCGTTACCGGTTAGGACCACGACACGAATCGATCGGTCTGCGCTGATGCGGGCGCAGACTTGG
>CAXNKH010000223.1:0-3639 GCA_964202765.1 Burkholderiales bacterium
CGTATTGATCGAAGCCTTGGCAAATTTTCAACCGTAGCCCCCACAACGTGATGTGGTCCGGGATATCCGGGTCGCCGGCAGAACCGAACAAAATCGCGTCCTTGTCGCGCAAATCGTCCAAGCCCAGCGCGGGCATCATCACGCCATGCTGGCGGTAGTAGTCGCCACCCCAATCAAACGAGCTGAATTCAAATTTGAAATTGTTTTGCTTTGCCGCAAGGGCTGCCAGAACGGTCTGGCCGGCAGGGATCACTTCTTTGCCGATTCCATCGCCGGGAATGCAAGCAATTTTGTAAATCTTCATGGGGTCCTTGTTCGAGGTTAAGTCATTGCGCCTGAGCGCCAGGACGCAATTCTATTGAACTTTCCGACATTCATGACGCCGATGGGCATTCGTTCTGCCTGAGACCTGCTGGCGTTCGAATGTGCCCGGATACAGGTCCATTGCTTGCTGAGACGATTGGTGTAGATGGCTCCGCATCGAGCTGATCCAGTACAAACCTTCGCCTACAAGGTCAGGGTGTGGCTGCGCCGGCCTCAAACCATTGTTTAACGATCAAACGCTCGGCCTCGGTCAACCCCGTGGAATTGTTCATTGGCATGAGTTTTTGAACCACAACTTGCTGGTAAATGGACTGGGCATGCAACTTCAGGTTGGCCGCCGAATCGAGTCGGACGTTCTTCATTTGAACCTGTTCGCCGTGGCACATGAGACAGCGCTGTTCCAACACTTTTTGCACAGCATGGAATGCGGCTGGGGCGGCCGTGCTTTGAACCAGAACCGGAGTCGTTGCGACTTGGAGCGATGGCTTGAGCCAAAAAATTACCGCCACGATCAACGCCAGACCGACCAGAACAAAGCCCAGGGGGTTGCGGTTTCGTCCCAACTTGTAGCCATGACGCATGACGAAGAACTGCCGAATGGATGCGCCGGCCAGCATCATCAACACCAGGATCAGCCAATTCTGAGGGTGGCTGTAGGTGAAGCTGTAGTGGGTGCTGAGCATAGCAAACAACACGGGCAAGGTGAAATACGTGTTGTGAACGCTGCGTTGTTTGCCGCGCTGACCATGGATAGGGTCAACCGGTTCACCTGCCTTGATTGAAGCAATGACTTTTTTCTGGCCCGGAATAATCCAGAAGAATACATTGGCGCTCATGGCGCTGGCCATCATCGAGCCTACCAAAACAAAAGCGGCGCGGCCGGCAAACCATTGGCAGGCCAGCCACGATGCCAAGCACAGCAGAATCCCAAGCAACAGGCCAACCATGGCATCTCCATGACGGCGCGGCCCCCAGATACGGCAGATCAGGTCATACAGAATCCAGAACACCAGCAGCAGCGACAAGGCGGCAGCGATGGCACCGCTGCTCGACCAGTCCATGCGTGCCTTGTCTATCAAGTAAGTGCTGGGATTCCAGAGGTAGGACACCGAGAACAAGGCGAATCCAGACAACCAAGTGCCGTAACTTTCCCAGTAAAACCAGTGCAAATGAGTTGGTAATTTTGGAGGCGCGACATTGAATTTGACTGGGTGATAAAAACCACCGCCATGGACTGCCCACAATTCGCCATCGACACCTTGGCGAAGCAACTCATCGTCAACCGGGGGCGTCAAGTTGCTGTCTAAAAATACAAAATAGAAAGAGGCGCCGATCCAGGCCATGGCGGTGATGATATGAACCCAGCGCAGCAGCAGATTGGCCCAATCGAGAAGATAGCTATCTAGCATGAACGCCCTTGCAGTCTTGCATTATCCGGGTCTGTGCAGACCAAGCCCTGCCCTTAGCCAGCTTGGGGCGCATGTCAAGAACCCCGGTAAGTCGAATAGCTCCAAGGGCTGACCAGCAAAGGCACATGGTAGTGCTCAGCTGGATGCGCCACGCCAAAGTCAAGACTGACTTGGTCCAGGAAGTTCGGCTCGGGCAGCGCCACTCCACGCGACTTGAAATAGCCAGCCACATCAAAAACCAGACGGTAGGTTCCAGTTCTGAAGTCGGCGTTATCAAGCAGCAGGCCTTCCGGATTGCGTCCATCGGCGTTGAGTGTGATTTGTCTGATCAAGGCCACCTGTTCGCCCTCGGTCCTCAAGAGAGCCACCTGCATGCCGGCCGCCGGTGCGCCGTGCATGGTGTCCAGTACATGTGTGCTCAATCCCATGGGGAATCCTTTTGATGAACCGAAAGTGTATACACATTTAACAAAACAAGCTATCATGATCGCATGGAGACTTCCACCAGCTTGATCGTCAGCACTTTAACCCGGGCCATTGTTGAGCATCGGCTCAAGCCCGGAGCCAAACTGTCTGAACAAAAATTGGCTGACTACTTTAAAGTGTCCCGCACCCTGGTACGCCAGGCCTTGTTCCAACTTGCGCAGAATCGTTTGGTTCAACTCGAACCAGCGCGCGGAGCTTTTGTGGCAAGCCCTTCAGAGACTGAAGCGCGTCAAGTGTTCGCCGTACGGCGCATGCTGGAAGCAGAAATGATCAGGGCCTTTGTTCGTGAAATCACCCCGGCCAAGATTAAATCGCTCAAGGCCCATGTGAAACTGGAAAAATCCGCAGTCGCAGGCACTGATGTGCCGGGGCGCACCGAGTTGCTGGGGGACTTTCATGTTCATATAGCCCTTCTCATGGGAAACCAGGTACTGGCCCACATGCTGGGTGACTTGATTTCACGCTGCGCCCTGATCACCTTGATGTACCAAAGCAGCGCTGCGGCCGAACACTCTTATTCGGAACACGTTGAAATCGTCAAATCCTTGGCTGCCAAGGATGAAGAGCTTGCCGTTCGCCTGATGGATGAACATCTGCGCCACGTCGAGGACAAGTTGGCTTTCGATCGCAAGCTTCCCTTCAACGACATATCAATGGCGCTGACTCAATGACCCCCTACAACAGCACGCTGGTTTACCCACGCGATCTGATCGGCCACGGCGCCCAGCCACCAATTGCCCGCTGGCCGGGACAGGCCCGCATTGCGCTGCAATTTGTGCTGAATTACGAGGAAGGCGGTGAAATGAGCGTGTTGCATGGCGACGCCGGATCGGAGCAATTTTTGTCGGAAATGTTCAACCCTCCGAGCTATTCGCAACGCCACCTCAGCATGGAAAGCATTTACGAATACGGCTCCAGAGTCGGTGTCTGGCGCATCCTGCGCGAGTTTCAGAAACGCGGTTTGCCACTGACCGTGTTCGGCGTCAGTATGGCCTTGCAGCGTCACCCCGAGTTGAGCACTGAAATCAAGCGGCTGGGTCATGAAATTGCCTGCCATGGACTGCGCTGGATTAACTACCAAAACATCGATGAAGCCACGGAACGCGAGCACATGCAGACGGCGATGGCGGTCATCGAGCAGCTCACCGGTGAACGCCCCCTGGGCTGGTACACCGGACGTGACAGCCCGAACACCCGGCGTCTGGTGGCCGATTACGGCGGCTTTGAATACGACAGTGACTACTACGGCGACGACCTACCGTTTTGGATGAAAGTGAGCAAGACCGACGGCCAAATCGTTCCGCATTTGGTCGTTCCCTACAGCTTGGACTGCAACGACATGCGATTTGCGCTTCCGCAGGGTTTCTCGCACGCCGACCCTTTCTTCCACTACCTAAAAGATACGTTTGATGTTTTGTAT
>CAXNKH010000224.1:0-3639 GCA_964202765.1 Burkholderiales bacterium
TGGCGACTCAGTTGGCGTTGGAGTTCCGTATGGAGTTCTGCAAAGACGTGGTGGTCGACATCATTTGTTTCCGTAAACTCGGTCACAACGAGCAGGACACGCCTTCCCTGACCCAGCCGCTGATGTACAAGAAAATTGCTCAGCATCCAGGAACCCGCAAGCTGTACGCAGACAAACTCTCGGCCCAGGGCTTGGGCGAGACGCTTGGAGTCGATATGGCCAAAGCCTACCGTGCAGCCATGGACGAAGGCCGGCACACGGTGGATCCGGTGCTGACCAATTTCAAGAGCAAATTTGTGGTGGATTGGTCGCCTTATCTCGGCAAGAAGTGGACCGATGCCGGTGACACAGCCGTTCCGTTGTCGGAGTGGAGGCGACTGGCTGAAAAAATTACCACCATCCCCGCCAGCGTGACGCCTCACCCCCTGGTTCGCAAGGTCTATGACGACCGTGCGGCCATGGGCCGGGGGGATATCCCCGTGGATTGGGGCATGGGTGAACACATGGCTTTTGCCTCGCTGCTGGCCAGCGGCTTTCCGGTTCGCCTGTCCGGTGAAGATTGCGGCCGCGGCACATTCACCCATCGACATGCCGTGATCCATGACCAGAGTCGTGAAAAATGGGACACGGGTACGTACGTCCCATTGCAAAACGTGGCTGAGAACCAGGCGCCGTTTGTGGTGATTGATTCCATCCTGTCGGAAGAAGCGGTGCTCGGTTTTGAGTATGGCTATGCGTCTAATGACCCCAACACCTTGGTGATCTGGGAAGGGCAATTTGGCGACTTCGTCAACGGTGCACAGGTCGTGATTGACCAGTTCATAGCTTCGGGTGAAGTCAAGTGGGGTCGGGTTAACGGACTGACTTTGATGTTGCCGCACGGGTACGAGGGCCAGGGCCCGGAGCACAGTTCGGCACGGTTGGAGCGGTTTATGCAGCTCAGTGCGGACACCAATATGCAGGTGGTCCAACCGACAACGGCCAGCCAGATTTTCCATCTGTTGCGGCGCCAGATGGTGCGTAATCTGCGCAAGCCCCTGATCATCATGACGCCCAAATCTTTGCTGCGTAACAAGGATGCAGCCTCGCCCTTGTCGGAGTTCACCAAAGGAATATTTCAGACGGTGATTCCGGAGCAAAAAGAAATTAAGGCCGACAAGGTTAAGCGCATGCTGGTCTGCTCGGGCAAGGTGTATTACGACCTGGTCAAGAAGCGTGAGGAAAAAGGCGCGGACGATGTGGCGATTGTTCGCGTCGAGCAGTTGTATCCCTTCCCGCACAAGGCTTTCGCCAACGAAATCAAGAAGTACCCGAACCTGACCGACTTGGTGTGGTGTCAGGACGAACCGCAAAACCAGGGTGCCTGGTTCTTCGTTCAGCACTACATCCAAGAAAACATGGTTGAGGGTCAAAAAATAGCCTATTCAGGACGGGCCGCTTCCGCCTCACCTGCTGTGGGTTATTCACATCTGCACCAAGAGCAAGAAAAAGCCTTGGTTGACGGTGCTTTTGGCAAGCTCAAGGGCTCGATCCTGAGCAAGTCCTGATCCCCGCGGGGCTTAACAAACAATAGCTGTCCCGTAAGACTATTCCTTGAGTCAAGAACAGCAGCAACGCTGTCTCGCAAACCAGAAAGAATGAACATGGCTATCGTAGAAGTGAAAGTTCCTCAGTTGTCTGAATCCGTGGCCGAGGCCACGCTCTTGGCTTGGAAAAAGAAGGTCGGTGACTACGTCGAGATCGATGAAATCTTAATTGATGTCGAAACCGACAAAGTCGTGCTTGAAGTGCCAGCCCCTGCCGCCGGTGTGGTGATCGAGCTGGTGGTCGGCGACGGTACGACAGTACTGGCCGAGCAGTTGATCGCCAGGATTGACACGGCGGCTAAAGGAAGCGCGCCAGCACCGATTGCCACCCCGGCCGCTGCTGCAGTATCTGTAGCAAGCAAAGCGGGTATTGCCATGCCAGCAGCAGCCAAACTGATGGCCGATCAACAAATCGCTGCCGGTTCGGTGAGTGGCACAGGTCGTGACGGTCGCATCACCAAGGGCGATGTCCTCAGTAGCGTGGCAACAGTTGCCAAAATACAGGCTGCGCAAGTCAGTGCCGCGCCGGTACCGGTCTTGCCTCAGGTGAATGTGCGCACGGCGTCTTTGGGTGAGCGACCCGAGCAACGGGTTGCGATGAGCCGACTGCGGGCGCGGGTTGCCGAGCGTTTGTTGCAATCCCAATCCAGCAACGCCATCCTGACGACTTTTAACGAAGTCAATATGGCACCGGTGATTGACATACGAAAGCGTTTTCAGGACAAGTTCGAGAAAGAGCATGGCGTCAAGCTGGGTTTCATGAGCTTCTTCGTGAAAGCTGCGGTCCATGCACTGAAGAAATACCCGGTTCTCAATGCCAGCGTGGACGGCAACGACATCGTTTATCACGGTTACTTCGATATCGGTATCGCCGTCGGTTCGCCCCGTGGTCTGGTCGTTCCTATTCTGCGCAACGCTGACCAGATGAGCTTTTTCGAAATCGAGAAAAAGATTGCCGAGTACGGTGCCAAGGCGCGTGACGGCAAGCTCGGCATCGAGGAAATGACGGGTGGTACTTTCTCCATCTCCAATGGTGGCGTGTTCGGATCCATGCTTTCGACGCCCATCATCAATCCGCCGCAAAGTGCGATTCTGGGTGTGCACGCGACCAAAGACCGAGCCGTGGTTGAAGACGGCCAAGTTGTGGTGCGCCCCATCAATTACCTGGCCATGAGCTACGACCATCGCATCATCGACGGGCGTGAAGCGGTGTTGGGTCTGGTGGCGATGAAAGAGGCGCTGGAAGACCCCGCCCGACTGCTGTTTGATATCTAAGAGCCGCGCGGTCTTTGCCCAAGGCAACGCGACGGGCTTTCAACAAGGGAAATCACATGGCTAGACAATTTGACGTGATCGTCATCGGCGCGGGCCCCGGCGGCTATATCGCTGCCATTCGCGCAGCACAGCTCGGAATGAACGTCGCCTGTATCGATGAATGGCGGAACAGCTTGGGGGGGCCAGCCCCAGGCGGTACCTGTACCAACGTAGGCTGCATCCCTTCGAAGGCTTTGCTTCAATCGTCAGAGCATTTCGACCACGCGAAGCATCATTTTGCAGACCATGGCATCACGGCCAGCGATGTGAAAATCGACTTAGCCAAGATGCTGGGTCGCAAGGACACGGTGGTCAAGCAAAACAACGAAGGTATTTTGTACCTGTTTAAAAAGAACAAGGTCAGTTTTTTCCACGGCCGGGCCTCCTTTGTCAGCGCTGTGGCTGGCGGCTACGAAATTTTGATGAATGGAGCGGTAGAAGAGACTTTGGTCGGTGCCCAGATCATTGTGGCGACAGGTTCAAGTGCCAGGCCTCTGGCTGGATCGCCATTTGATGAAGTCAACATCCTGTCCAATGATGGCGCGCTGCGCATGTCTGAATTGCCCAAGAGGCTCGGCCTGATTGGTTCAGGCGTGATCGGTTTGGAGATGGGTTCGGTTTGGCGTAGGTTGGGGTCCGAAGTCACCATTCTCGAAGGCCTGCCCACATTTCTGGATGCTGTGGACCCGCAGATCGCCAAGGAAGCACACAAGGCCTTCACCAAGCAAGGCTTGAAAAT
>CAXNKH010000225.1:0-3626 GCA_964202765.1 Burkholderiales bacterium
TATCACGACAGCCCCTATGGCAAGGAGCCCATCCCCCTGTTGCAGGAACGCGCGGCCATGCATGGTTACTCTTTGCAGTTGTTGCCGGTAACACATCCAGGCGTCGAACAAAAAGCCACCTGGTTGCAGATTCGCCAGAACAGGCCTGACTACGTGCTCAACTGGGGCTGGGGCGTGATGAATTCCGCCGCATTGAAAGAGGCGCAAGCCACCGGTTATCCGCGTGAAAAAATGTACGGCGTGTGGTGGGCCGGTGCTGAGCCAGACGTGAAAGACGTTGGCATGGGCGCCAAGGGCTACAACGCCATCATGATGATGCATGGCGCCGAACCCAATGCGGCCGTGACCAAGGAAGTGCTGGCTAAGGTCCACGGCGCAGGCCAGGGCACGGGTCCGAAAGACGAAGTCGGTCAGGTGCTGTACATGCGGGGCCTGATTGCCGGCATGATGGCGGTTGAAGGCGTGCGCGCAGCGCAGGAGCGTTTTGGCAAAGGCAAGGTCATGACCGGTGAGCAAGCTCGCTGGGGTTATGAAAACCTAGATCTGACCCAAGCTAAATTGGATGCCCTGGGCTTCAAGGGTTTCATGCGCCCGGTTTCCACCAGCTGCAACGACCATATGGGCGCTTCCTGGGCCCGCGTTCACACCTGGGACGGCACGAAGTTCGAGTGGACTTCGGACTGGATGCAGGCGGATGAGCAAATCATCAAACCCATGGTCAAGGCCGCAGCTGACAAATATGCAGCCGAGAAGAAGCTGACCCGCCGGACCGGCGCGGATTGTCAGTCCTGATTTAAGGAACTCTGCCCAACCCCGCCCCTGGAGGGGCGGGCGGCTCTAACGAGCCGCTAATGGAAAGACCGATTGGCGTGTCTTTCCATTGGTTAATCCGAGATATTTATGAACACACCCAACATCGTTTTGAACGTCAACGGCATCGAGGTCATTTACAGCCATGTGATCCTGGTGCTCAAGGGCGTGTCCTTGCAGGTGCCTGAGGGAAAAATCGTGGCCCTGCTCGGTGGCAATGGCGCGGGCAAGACCACCACGCTGCGTGCCATCTCCAACCTTCTCAAGGGGGAGCGCGGTGCGGTGACCAAAGGCTCGATCGCGCTGCGCGACGAGCGTATCGAGAACCTGTCACCGGCTGATCTGGTGCAGCGTGGGGTAGTGCAAGTGATGGAAGGGCGTCACTGTTTCGCCCACCTGACGATTGAAGAAAATTTAATGACAGGTGCCTACACCCGCAACGACAAAGCCGAGGTGGCGGCCAATTTGGAAAAAGTCTACAACTACTTCCCACGCCTGAAACTCAGACGCACTTCACAAGCCGCTTACACCTCGGGTGGTGAGCAGCAGATGTGCGCGATTGGCCGAGCCCTGATGGCCAATCCCAGCATGGTTTTGCTGGATGAGCCCTCGATGGGTCTGGCGCCGCAGATTGTGCAAGAGGTGTTCGAGATTGTGAAAGACCTCAATCAAAAAGAGAAAGTCACGTTTTTGCTGGCCGAGCAAAATACCAATATGGCGCTCAAATACGCAGATTACGGCTACATCATGGAGAGTGGTCGGATCGTGATGGATGGGCTGGCCGCTGAGCTGGCCAACAACGAAGACGTCAAGGAATTTTACTTGGGCGTGGGTGGCGGTGAGCGCAAGAGCTTTAAGGACGTTAAGACTTACAAGCGCAGAAAGCGCTGGCTGGCTTGACCGGCGCGATCAGCATGAACTACGACACGCTAGAAGTCCGCAGTCCTGCCGAGCGTGAAGCTGCGTTGTTACGGGCCCTGCCGCAGCAAATTGCCCAGGCTCAGAGCCGAAGTCCTGCCTTTGCTGGGATTTTGCAAGGCGTTGCCGCCAGTACCATCACCAGCCGCACAGCGCTGGCACAGCTGCCGGTGACCCGTAAATCAGAGTTGCTGGCCTTGCAGATCAAGCAGCGGGAGCACGATGTTTTCGGTGGTTTTAGCGCCTTGCGCTACGGTGCTTCTATGCCCCGGGTTTTCGCCAGTCCCGGAACGATTTATGAACCCGAAGGGACCCGTCCTGATTACTGGCGTATGGCGCGGGCCCTGTTTGCGGCCGGTTTTAGACCTGGTGAGTTGATTCACAACTGTTTCAGTTACCACTTTGTTCCGGCCGGTTCGATGATGGAAACCGGCGCCCATGCACTGGGCTGTACCGTCTTTGCCGGAGGAACCGGCCAGACCGAGCAGCAGGTGCAGGCCATGGCTGAATTGCGACCGGTGGGCTACATCGGAACGCCGAGCTTTCTGCGGATCATTGTTGAGAAAGCCTTGGAGATGGGCGTGGCCTTGCCCAGCGTCAAGCAAGCCATGCTCGGGGGTGAAGCTTTCCCGCCGAGCTTGCGCGACTGGTTCAGTGAGCGCGGCATCCAGGCTTACCAATGCTTTGCCACTGCCGATTTGGGACTGATTGCTTATGAGACCGAGGCGCGCGAGGGCCTGGTGTTAGACGAGGGCGTGCTGTTGGAAATCGTTCGCCCCGGAACCAGCGAACCGGTGCCCGAGCCTTTTGCGGGTCAAGCCCCGGAAGTTGGCGAACTGGTCGTCACCACGCTGAATCCGGACTACCCCCTGATTCGTTTTGGTACCGGGGATTTGACAGCGGTATTGCCCGGAGCCTGTCCCACCGGTCGCAGCAACACCCGGATCAGGGGCTGGTTGGGCCGGGCTGACCAGACCACCAAAGTGCGAGGCATGTTCGTTCACGCCTCGCAGGTGGCCGACATTGCGCGGCGTTTTCCCGAAGTCACGCGAGCCCGACTGGTGGTCACAGGCCAGATGGCCCAGGACCTCATGACCTTGAAGCTTGAGGTGAGCGACAGACCCGAGGGCCTGGCGCAGCGCATAGCAGCGGCAATCCGTGAAGTCACCAAATTGCGCGCTGAAGTGGAGTTGTTGGGTACCGGTAGCTTGCCCAATGATGGGCGTGTAATCGAAGACGCTCGCAGTTACGACTAATTGATATTTCCGAAATTCACAACAGCTAGGGGAGTTGGTTTTGCCTGAGACCGACTGGCGTTCGAATGTCAAAATCTGGGTTAAGGTCCGTTGCTCGCTGAGACGATGGGTATGGACGGCTCCGCGGCTGTCCCCCGCCCTGTGGGCTCCTCCTTGATGCCGCTGCGCCATCCGCACCCATCGTCTCTTCTCCGTGACGGTTCACGGTGATGGAAAACCAGCCACGGTGCCGAGATTAGTTCGTTGCGGTGCACAGCGCAGCGGCATCAAGAAATTTGGGGTCAGACCCCAATTCAGGACAGTCGTTGACGCCATTCGAAATGATGAGCAACGAAATTGGGCTCTGACCCTAATTTCTGTGCTAAACACCCCAGACGATTTCCTGGTCTTCGCGCAGACTGCGTCTGAGCATGTCCAAAAAGGGCAGGCTGCGTTGGCGCAGCGAGATGGCCTCGAAGCGCGGCGCGGGTTCGTCCCTGGACTCAGCCTGTTGCCGAAGTTTTTGATGCGACAGTTCTTCCTGGATCACTGCGGCTTCCAGTTTTGCTATGGCCGCAGCCATTTGTGACGGCAAGACTATGCCGCTGGCGGCATGGTCATCTTTTCCGATGAGGGCCAAAATCCTCTGCCCGTTGGGTTGCA
>CAXNKH010000226.1:0-3594 GCA_964202765.1 Burkholderiales bacterium
TGTCCCAGTCGGCGCGACAGCTGCTCGGCAATCAAGCGTCCGCTGGTGTCGGTGACGCCGCCTGGCGTGAAGGGAACGATCAGCCGAATTGGTTTGATGGGGTAGCCGCTTTGAGCCAGGGCCATCGGTTGCAGGCTCAGTGAGCCCAGCAGAGCCAGCGCTGCCGCCAGCAAATGAGTTCTGAATCGGCTGTTGATCTGGCGTTTTGGAATGCGCTGCATGATGATCCTCTCTAGTCTTGTCGTTCAATCAGCTCGATCTTATAGCCATCTGGGTCGGTGACAAAAGCAATCACCGTACTACCGCCCTTGACCGGACCGGCTTCGCGGGTCACGACGCCGCCATGGACCTTGATCTTGGCGCAGGCGGCGTACACGTCGGGCACGCTCAAGGCGATATGGCCATAGGCATTTCCCATCTCGTAATGATCGACACCATGGTTGTAGGTGAGTTCGAGTTCGGCATGCTCGGGGTTGCTGCCATAGCCGACAAAAGCCAAGGAATAGCCTTGATCGGGCCGTTCGGTGGTGCGCAGCAATTGCATTCCAAGAATCTGGGTATAAAAAACGATGGAGCGCTGGAGTTGGCCAACGCGCAGCATGGTGTGGAGGAATTTCATGGTGTTATTGAGTTGTGGAATTCGAAATCATATCGGCTGGCACGCCGATCGTGCCCATGGAATCACGTTCTGCTCTGTATCTGGCCATGATTGCGCCCTTCTGTTATTGCGCCCTTCTGTTTGCCGCGAGGGCACGCAAGAACTAGACTGCAGTGTAGGTCAACCATTAAATGCGGAAAAGGTCTTCAGTACTGTCCTAAACCGCTTAGGAGCTCGCCATGGATACCAGTGTGCATGATTTGAATAGCTTGTTGTCCCAACTGGGACTGGCCAGTGATGCAGAGGCACTGGAATTGTTTTTGGCCAAGCACAGGCTCGAACCGGGCACGCCCCTGAAGGACGCGCCGTTCTGGAATCGCTCGCAATCCCAGTTTCTCGACGAGGCCCTGGAGGATGACTCGGACTGGGCCGCCGCCGCCGATCGATTGGCCATGCTGCTGACCCCGCAGCGCTAAATTCAAGCTAGCGGCTGTGCAGCAAGCCAAGCCGCCTTGAATTTCTGCGCATTGAGACCGACTTGTTCGGTCGTCAGGCCGCTTTGGTACAGGGCCGAACCGATGCCAAACCCGTGGCTGCCGGCTGCTCGGTAAGCCGCCATGTTGTCGAGTCTGATGCCGCCGACAGGGAACAGCAGAGTTGGTTTCGGTAACACGGCGTTCAGCGCCTTGATGGTAGCCGGCGAGATCATTTCGCAGGGAAAAAGCTTCAGGCCGTGTGCCTCGGCGGCCAAAGCGGCAAAAGCTTCGCTCGGCGTCATCACGCCGGGCAGACAGACCAAGCCCAGGCGCAGCGCCTCGGCCACCACCTCGGGATTGAAATTGGGCGCCACCACCAGTTGGCCACCCGCTGCATGGACTTCGCGCACCTGCTGGGCGGTCAACACGGTTCCTGCGCCGACCAAGGCCTGGGGCAGGGATTGCGCCAAGATCGCGATGCTCTCTAGCGGTCGTGGCGAGTTCAGCGGGACTTCAATCAGGCTCCAGCCGCTTTGGTCCAAGGTCTGGCCCACCGTCAGAGCTTCCGGCGGCGTGATGCCGCGCAGGATGGCGATCAGCGGCAAGGTCTCCAGCGCAGCTTTGAATTTGGTGAACGGCTTCATTGGAAAAGTTTCAAGATTTGTCTAGGGTTTGGGCCAAGGCCCACAAGCCGGCCCAAGCCGCAGATTCTCCCAAAGTCTGGGACGAGAGACCGAGCTGGCGCAATGCCACTTGGTAGCGCAGGGTCAGGGCGTCAGAGCCGACGATCAGCACCTGGCTGCCCGCAACGACCGCCTGCGAGCGCAACTCGTCGCCGATCAGCAGCCCAGACAGGTAGCTTGGCAAGGCTTGGGCTGTCAGTCGTTCGAAAAGCGCTAGGCTGCGCACACTGAAGACGCTGTTGAGCAAGCTGCTGCGCGTCTGAGCCAAAGCGACACCGTGGTGGAAGGCTTCGGTATCAAACTCATCGCCTGCTGCGGCCATGCTGCGCGACAAGAGCGAGTGCTGACGCAGCAGGGCATAGAACTCGCCCGTCATCCAACTGCTGAAGGACGCTATGCGGCCGTTGTTCACCCGCACCCATTTGCTGTGGGTGCCGGGCAGCACCACCAGAGCGTTGTCCAGCCCCAGCAACTGCAATGCACCCAGGACCTGGGTTTCTTCGCCCCGCATGACGTCAGGAATGCGTTCCAGGGACTTCGCATCCGACAGACCCGGGTACTCACAGCGCAATCCAGGAACGATGGCGATGCGTCCCGTTTCAATCCAGGTCAGGGCGGCTGCGATGTCTGCGAATCCGGCCGGGCACTCGCAATAAGGCGCTTGCATCCAGCCCTGTTGGCTGCCGACCATGCCCGACATCAGGCACAGCGCGCCGGGCCTGAGCATCCAGTCGCCAAAGCATTGTTTGAATGCGCTGGGGAATTCGCCCGCTGCCACGCTCAACAGCCCTTGCTTGAAGGAGCGCTGCTCCAGCACCTGGCCCTGTTCATCGAGCCAGGCACCGCGTAACTCAGAGGTGCCCCAGTCGAGCGCCAACACGCTGCGCATACGGTTCAGTCCTGATTAAGGCTTCAGACCAGCAAGGGCGTCAGCAGGATACGTCGACTGTTGGCAATCGGCGATGTACTGCTCGATGATGGCTTGGAACGAGGCATCGGCCCGCAGTCCGAGGGCATTGGCGCGCTCGGCGCTGCCGCCACGAGCCCAGTTGGCCACAATCCCAGCTATCATTTCATTGCGCTCGAAGCGAACCCGTTGCCGGACCTCTTTGCCCGCCACATCTTCCAGCGCCTGCAGCATTTCACCGACCGTGACATTGAGTCCCGGCAGGTTCAGCGCGAGACGGCCGCCCATCGCTTCGCGACTGGCCTCAAACACCGTGATCAAACCCTTGACTGCATTGGAAGGTGAAGACACCGGATGCGACACTTCCGGGTCGACCGGACAGGGGGTGTCAATGCCGGCCAGTGGTTCGCGAATAATGCCGCTGAAAAACGAAGAGGCTGCGCCGTTGGGTTTGCCCGGGCGCACTGTGACGGTCATCAAACGGGCTGATCGGCCGTCGATAAAACCCTTGCGGGTGTAGTCGGCAATCAAGTGCTCGCACATTAGCTTGTGCGTGCCGTAAGAGGTTTGCGGCGAAGGCAAGGTGCTGTCGGCCACGCGGTCGGGCAGGGGGTTCGATGCATCGGGACCGAACACGGCAACCGAGCTGGCAAATACCAAGCGTGGCTTGTTGCCCGCTTGGCGCAAACCTTCGAGCAGGGCGCGGGTACTGTCCAGGTTGGAGCGCAGGCCCAAGTCAAAGTCAAGCTCGCACTCACCCGAGACCGCCGAGGCCAGGTGGAACACCGCGTCAAAACCGCTGGCTAGCAGAGTCGATTGCTCTAACAAGGTCCCGGTTTGAACCTTCACCCGCGGGTCAGCCACCAGGTCGGACGCTGGGGGATAGAGGTCGACGATGCTCAGTTCGCTGATGGCTGCGCCATTGAGTTC
>CAXNKH010000227.1:0-3590 GCA_964202765.1 Burkholderiales bacterium
GGCCGCTGTCAACCGGCTCGATAAAGACTCGTTCCATGCCTCGCTCACCGATCATCAATGGTCGGGCTTCAACCAGCTGGCCAACCTGGCTTTTTGGAACCGGCTGCCTGAGCCTTTGCGTGAGATCGTGAACCGGGTGACTCAAAAACAGGTGGCTGCGCAACGAGCTCACGCCGACGCCTGCAACCGCAGTCTGGCCCAGACTTTCGCACAGCGAGGAATGGCGATTTATCCGGTAGAGCGCGAGCCGTTTCGTGCTGCTTTGGCGCAGGCGAGGTTTTTCAGTTCCTGGAAGACCAAACTCGGCCCGCAGGCCTGGTCCCACCTTGTCAAGGCCGCGCCCGCCCTGTCCCGTTATTGAACAGGTGAGCGGGGCGCTATGACTTGATCGATGGCGCCGCACAGGCTTTGCCCGTCTCGGCCGTTCATCTCAATGCGGATGCGATCGCCGAATTTCATGAATTCAGTCTTGGGCTGACCGTCCTGGATGGTCTCGATCGCGCGTTTTTCTGCGATGCAGCTGTAGCCCTTGCTCCACTCCGACCTGCCATTGACTTCGATCGCCCGATTGCTGACCGTGCCCGAGCCGATGATGCTGCCAGCCCTTACATTTCGGGTCTTGCATAGATGCGCTATCAATTGCCCAAAGTGAAATGTCATCTCGGGCCCCGCCTCGCACAGACCCACAGTGCGACCGTTCCAGCTTGATTGCAGGGTCAGGTGAACACGACCCTGGTCCCAGGCCTCGCCCAATTCGTCCAGAGTCACCGCTACCGGACTGAAGGAGGTCGCCGGCTTGCTTTGAACGAAACCGAAACCCTTGGCCAGTTCATCGGGAATCAAATTGCGCAAACTCACATCATTGGCCAGCAGCAGCAAGCGAACCCCCTCCAGCGCGCGTTCGGGCGAGCTGTCGACAGGGACATCGCCCGTGATGACGGCCAGTTCGGCCTCGAAATCAATGCCATGGTCTTCACTAAAACAAACCACGTCGTCGCACGGCCCCTGCAAATCGTCGCTGCCACCTTGGTACATCAAAGGATCGATGTAGAAAGCTGCTGGCACTTCGGCGCCACGCGCTTTGCGCACCAGCTCCACATGGTTGATATAGGCCGACCCATCAGCCCACTGGTAGGCTCTGGGCAACGGCGCCATGCACTGACCAGGATCGAAGCTAAAAGCATGGCGCGCCTTGCCTTGGTTCAATGTTTCATACAGGTCCTGCAATTGTGGCGACAAGAAATTCCAGTCGTCTAGCAGCTGTTGCATCCGATCGGCAATGCCGGTGGCGAAATGCGCGCTGCTCAGGTCGCGCGACACCACCAGCAGTTGCCCATCGCGTGATCCATCTTTGTAAGTGGCAAGTTTCATGCAGTCCTTGTGTTTGGTTAAACTGGTTTACACCAGCGCTAGCAGCAAAATTTTAGATCACGTGACCCCATCAGTCCGCCCCATTGCCCCCAAAACACTGGCCCTGCTGGTGGCCGGGGTGTTGTTGGCGCATGGCCTGTTGCTGCAAGTTAGCAGCCGCCTAGGGAGCAGTGACCAGGCCCCGACCCAGCGCGCTTTAACGACCAGGATAATCGAGATCAAGCCGACCCAGGCCAAGCCAGCAGAAGCTGGTCCGCCCCAGCCCACCAAGCCCAGGCCGGCTGCTTCACCAGCGCCAACCGGCCCGAGTCTGATTATTTCAGAGGCGACTGAATCAAAGCCCGAACCGGAACCTGAACTCAAGCCCATCCCAAACAATGACGCGCCGACTTTGGCCGCCCCACCGGAGCCCGATCGTGCCGAAGTCAGCCCAGTTGCACAGGCCGATGCAACGCCGGCCCAGCCGATCCCTTCAGTCGCCACTCAGGCCCTTAGCATTGCTGGTTCGGTCCGCTTGAAATACGACGTCACAGGCGAGGTGAAAAAACGCGCCTACAGCGCCGGGGCTGAACTGCTGTGGCTGCACGATGGCCAAACCTACGACGCCAGACTAGAAATCAGCGCCTTTTTGCTTGGTTCCAGGGTACAAACCAGCAGCGGTCGCCTCACCGCACAAGGGCTGGAGCCCAAGCGCTTTAGTGACAAAGTTCGCAGCGAACTGGCGGCTCATTTTCAACGCGACAAAGGCAGGATCACTTTCAGCGCCAACACACCGGATGCGCCTTTGCTAGCAGGTGCTCAAGATCGATTGAGCGTTTTCTTCCAGTTGGCAGCCCTGTTTGCCGGCGAGCCTTTGAAATTTCCGCCCAAGTCAAGCATTGCCCTGTTCACAGCAGGCGCGCGCGCGGCCGACAGTTGGCTGTTTCAGGTCGAAGACCTTGAAAAATTGGAGCTTCCAGGGGGCGAACAACTGGCGCTCAAACTGATCCGCCAACCACGGCATCAGTATGACCAGACGGTAGAAATCTGGTTGGCCCCAAACCTGGCCTACCTGCCTGTTCGCATTCGATTGAGCCAAAGCAATGGGGACTTTGTAGATCAACAGTGGCGCGCCAGCGAAATACCTTGATTTGTTTCGAACAAATCTTGAAATTTCAGGCGATGGCACCATTCTTCAATACAAGCTCCAAACATGATCTGAACCACACTATGAACAGGCTCTACAACTCCCCGTCTTTCGCGGTCCTGCACCTGCACTGAAGAACAGGTTCGCCCCTGACCTGGCTCAGACTGGCTGAGGTTTGAGGAAAAATCGCCGGTAAATCGGCTCCACCAGCACCAGCACCGCGATCAAGCGACAGACTTGAAAAGTTGTCACCACCGGCGCGCCCAATTGCAACACCTTGGCCGTAATCGACATTTCAGCAATGCCGCCGGGTGCCGTGGCCAGCACCAAAGTGAGCCCCTGCAATCCTGTGTAGCGCGACAACACCCAGGCGAAACCGGCGCTCAGCCCAATCAACACCAGCGAGCCCAGGGCCACCGAAGCCAGCCAGCGCGGTGCCGTGTGAACAAAAGCCGGCGTGAAACGCACCCCCAAACTGACACCAATCACCAGCTGTGCCGCGTTGGAGAACTCTGTGGGAATGGCTGACAGCGAAATATTGGCCATCGTCAGCCCCATGGTCACCAGCAACGGGCCAATGAACCAGGGATTGGGTAAATGCCTGCGCCCCAGGACCCAAGCCCCGACGCCAGTTGCCAAAAACAGCAGCACCAATCCCGGCCCATGGACTTCGCGCGTACTCGCCGGCAATTCATCAATCCCATGCAAGCCGCTGAACTGGATGGCGAAAGGGATCAGCAACGTGACAATCATCATCCGCAGACTGTGGGTTGCCGCTACCAAATCGGTACGGGCATGATGCCGTTCGGCCAACAGCGTCATCTCGGAAGCACCCCCCAGACAACCGGCGAAATAGGTGGTGGACCGCGGTAATTGGGGCAGGTGCCGGCCATGCACGCGCTGCAACCAAAAACCGAAACCCAACCCTAAAAACATGGCCCAGGCAATGCAAAACAAGATCGCCCACCACAGGCTGGCCACCAATTGTGTGATGTCCGGCGTGAAATAAAGTCCCAAAGCCGCCCCAATCGTGCACTGCCCCCAATTTCTCAGCGGTGTTGAGCTCTCTGTCTTGGCCCGCAACATGGTCGCC
>CAXNKH010000228.1:0-3544 GCA_964202765.1 Burkholderiales bacterium
GGGCCGATGGCTGTCACGACCACCACCTGAAATTCGCCCGGCTGGCTGAGTTCGACCGATTCGCAACCGGGCAGGCAGTGCTTGAGTACCAGCGGATCGTTCAGAGCGGCCCAGACTGCTGCAAGCTCGGCCGGAATAATTTGAGTGCCATTAATTTCCATAGGTAAACCTCCTTGAATATTCTTGCAGGACAAACCGCTTTACGCGAAGCGAATCAGCTCTGTCCCCAACTAATTAATGCTTCTTCATCGCCGCCGCAGTGTTGACCATGGAGTGGATGCTGCGGGCATAGTCAATTGCACCCTGCTCGTCCATCCTGGGCGCGACCCGCAGATATTCCTTTAGACCCAGGATGGCGGGGCGCGGACGGCTGAGCAGCAGAGCGCAAAAGCGCTCGAGTTCGGCGTTTAGTTGGTCTTGACGCACCACCTGGCTGACCAGTCCGTAGTTCAAGGCCCGCTCGGCGCTGATGAAATCGGCCGAATAAGCCATCCACAGGATGGCGTTACGGTTCATGCGGTCATAGACCGCTGACATGACCATGGTGGGCATGACGTTGTGGGCAATCTCAGGGATGTTGAAGGTGGCGCTATCGCTAGCAAACGAGACATCACACAGGGCGGCGATGGCCGTGCCAAAACCCATGACCCGCCCTTCAAGTGCTGCGATCACCGGCACCTGACAGGCACGAATGGCCTTGTAGCTGTTGAAGATCGCGTCGTATTCAGGCCGACGGGCATAAGCCTCGGTCGCCGGTGGCGCCGCGCCGGCATCACGTGCCCGACCGGTGCAGAAGTCGGGGCCGACACTGCGAAGCACAACGGCATCAGAGCTTTCATGGGCGCTGTGCAGGGCCTGAATCAAGGCGCTTGCCATGCTGTCGGTGACGCCATTGTCTTCGGGGCGGTTGAAAGTGATCCGCAGAATGCGACCGTCTTGTTTAATCGTAATTTGTTTGCTCATGGCTTGCAGTATCTTCTGGAAAGTTGGTAGGTGACCCTTGATGGGCGGTTCAGCGTGACGTACTGACGCGCTCCAAGTGACGCAGCAGAGCGGCGTTGAAGGCTGCAGGCTGGTCGATATTGGGCAAATGACCCGCATTGGGGATGACTTCGAGTACCGAGCCTGGGATTAAACCCTGCAGCGACTGCATGGCTTGGGGCAGCGGACCATCGTTGGCGCCAACGATCAAGGTGGTTGGGCTGGTAATGGCACTGACTTGGCTAAAATAGTCCAGACCTTGAATCGCTTGTGCACAGCCGCAGAATCCCTCGACTTGGGTGGCTGCCACGGTGCTGTTGAATTGCTGAGCAATGGCTGGGTTGGCATCCAGAAAAGGCTTGCCAAACCAGCGTTCGGGGGTGGAGACGGACAGTGCGACGCAACCCTGTTCTCGGGCCAGCCTGATGCGCTCGTCCCAGGGCGCACCCAAGGCGCTTGGCATATCGGCCCGGCCATCGCACAAACACAGGCTGAGCAGCCGATCAGCATGGTGGATGGCCAGACCGAATCCACTCATGGCGCCGAGCGACAGGCCCAGGTAGTGCGCGCGTTCAATCCCCATGGCGTCAAGAATGGTCACCATGTCGCCGGCCAACTGGTTCATGCTGTAGGGGCCCGGGGGCGAGGTCGATTGGCCGTGACCCCGGGTATCGGCGCAAATCACGCGCCAGCCTGTGCTGGCCAGCAGTTCAGCCTGCGCTTGCCACATCATGCTGGAGGACAGGATCGAGTGCGCCATGTAAACCACGGGTGCCGTAGCGGCGCCTTGAACATGAATGGCCAGTTCGCCATGGGCGATCGGGATTCGGTGGGTTTGAATATCAGTGCGCATGTAATTTGTCCTGGGATTGAGGATGATTGATTGCAGTCCAGATGGCTTGCGGTGTCATGGGTAGGTAATCAATGGACGCACCCAGGGGGAACAGTGCATCGTTGACCGCGCTGGCAATGGCCGCTGGGCTGCCCAGATAGCCGGCTTCGCCTGATCCCTTTTGACCGAATTCAGTTAGGGGCGAGGGGGTGCAGTGGTCAACGATGGCGATCTCAGGAACTTCTTCGGAACTGGGGATCAGGTAGTCCATGAACGAGCCTGACAGCAGCTGACCTTCGTCGGAGAAAGAAAATTTTTCCATCAGTGCTGCGCCAATGCCGTGAGCGATGCCACCATAGGTCATGCCGTGCACCACGTCCGGGCTGATCATGACGCCGCAATCATGGCCACAGACATAGCGCCTGAGCGTGACCTTGCAGGTTTTGGGATCGATGCTGGCCAACACCACATGGGATTCAAAAGAATGGCAGGGGTACATCTGGACCCGGCCATCGGCGGTTGGCATTTTCCCACCAGTCGGCACTTCCCAGACAAACTTCTCTTGCAAGCCTGGCTCCATACCGGGGGGGAGTTGATGGAACTTGCGGTGCGCGATTTCGACCAGGGCATCCCAGCTCAGGCGCCGACCGGTGTCGCTTTGCGCGTGGACATGGCCCTCGCCATAGACCAGCTCGGAGGGGTCGAGTTGGAGGTTATGGGCCGCAATGGCCAGCAGCTTGGCGCGTAATTTTTTGGCCGCTCCGGCAGCAGCACCCCCGAGCATGATGGCCATGCGGCTGCCAACCGGACTGTTGGAGGGCAGGGCGTTGAGTGAATCGGCGTGCAGTACCCGAATGCTGTCGGGCTGGCGCTGCAGAATCTCGCCCACCACGGTCGAGACCAGAGTTTCGTGGGCTTGGCCAGCGCTCGATGTCGCCATCAAGGCGGTGATAGAACCCGAGAGGTCAATCCGCACCAGGCACGAGTCCATCCAGGTGGTGGTCTGGTTTTTGGGGTTGAACAGGGGCTCGAACGACGAGTTGCCGCCAGACGGCTCCAGGCAGGTGGAGATGCCAATTCCGGCGAGCTGTCCCTGGGCCCTCAAGGCATCACGTTCCTGCACGATTCTCGGCGCTGTCGCCAGTGCCTTGTGCAGAACGGTGGCGTAGTCGCCTGAGTCGTAATAAGTTCCACTGGGGATCAGGTAAGGGAACTCGTGTTTGCCAATCAAGTTGCGTTCACGCAGTTCGACTCGGTCTAATTTGAGGAAACGTGCCACTTTATCGATGCCGGTTTCAATCGCGTAGTTGGTGGGTGCCTGACCGAAACCGCGCACTGCTTCCTGCGGTGTTTTGTGGGTCAGAACCGCGATGGCTTCGTATTCCACACTCTGGATTCGATAGGGGCCGACAATGGCACCCACGGGTTTACCCAGTTGCAGCGGTGAGCGACCCGCGTAAGCGCCAATGTCGTCCAGGGCACGCATGCGCATGCTGCGAATCACGCCCTTGCCATCGAAACCCAGGCTCACATCGAAAATGCGGTCCGGCCCTTGCATATCGCCGCCACGCATATTCTCCAGCCGGTCTTCGATCAGCCGGACCGGACGCCCCAGTTTACGGGCCAGATAGCCGACCAGGATGGCGTGCTTGATGCCGCGTTTGACGCCGTAACTGCCCCCCACATCAACGTCGAAATGGACCCGAACCGCGTTGCCTGGCAAGCGCAAAG
>CAXNKH010000229.1:0-3525 GCA_964202765.1 Burkholderiales bacterium
ACACGCCCTTGCAGAACTTGGGTGTCAAACAACTTTGCCCCGGCAAAAAAAACCTGGACAAGATCAATGCATCATTTAGGTGATTCCAGCTTGAGGAGGGGCGGTCATCATGCACGAACGAACGGTTTTTCAGTCCTTGCCCCTGATGGTTCAGGTGCTCAGTACCACGGCCCATACCAGCGTTTGCGAGGCGGCCTGCATCATGACTCGGGCCAACCTGGGAGGCATCCTGGTGTTGGACGCAAAAGGGGCTCTGGTGGGTATTTTGACGGAGCGCGATCTGATGACCCGGGTGGTCTCCAAAGCACTGGACCCTGAAAAAACCAAAGTCTTCGAAGTGATGACGCGCAATCCATTTTGCGTTCCGCCCGAGATGAAGGTATCCGATGCTGTGCTGATCATGCTGGAACGTGGTTTTCGCCATCTGCCCATTCTTTCGCCAAGCTCGAAGATCATGGGGGTGTTTTCGATGCGGGATGCGCTACCGCGTGAAATCAAGAATGCAGAAACCTTGGTCGAATTTCACGAACAAGTCAATGACGCCCTGGGTTAAATTTTCCGTTTTGAAGTAGGGCGGCTCATTTTTTATCACGCTTGGCGCGCGAGCGCGCCAGCGCTGCCTGGATTACGGCACGTTTTTGATCGAACACATGGGGATCGGTGTGCAAAGAGTGACTGTTCAGATCTGCCAACTTGGTCTTGGCTTTTATTTCCGGCCGTATCTGGTTTTCAACTTCTTCGCGTTGCTGGCGCTGCTGGTGGAATGCATAGCGAGTTCGCGCTTGCTCGGCGAGCTGAGGTGACCAAGCGTCCCAGGCAGTTGCTGTGCCGCTGCCATTCTCCAGAACAATGCAATCTACCGGACAGACCGGGATACACAGCTCGCAGCCGGTGCAGTGGACTTCGATCACCGTGTGCATCAGTTTGTGGCTGCCCATGATGGCGTCGGTAGGGCAGGCACTGATACACAGGGTGCAACCTATGCACCAGTTTTCGTCAATATAGGCCACGCTGCGGGGTGCTTCTGTCCCATGCTTAGGGTTGAGCGGCAAGACCGCCCGGCCGGTCACGGTAGCGATCCGGGCAATGCCCTGTGCACCGCCGGGCGGGCACTGGTTGATGGCGGCCTGGTCTGAGGCGATGGCACTGGCATAGGCCGCGCAATCCGGATAACCACAACGGGTGCACTGGGTTTGGGGCAGGACAGCGAGAATTCGGGCGGACAGGCTGGGCATGGCTTGGGGCAGATTCAGCGTGCGCTCGGCGGTCTGGGGTTGATCAGCCAACAGGCAAGAAAGATCGCAATAACAGGCTGCTGCCCGAGAGCAGCAACACGATGTGAAGCGTTAACAAGAAACGGCGACGATCCAGCCGCAGGCTGATGCGGTGGCCCAGGTACAGGCCCAAGGCAATTCCGGGTAACAGGGCCAGCACCAGCAACAGCAAGTCCGGTTCCAGCAAGCGTCCTGCGCCCAGGAACAGCCCGACACGAATCACTGAACTGAACATCAGGACGGCAGATTGGGTGGCTCGAATTTGTGTCGGGTCGTCCAAGCGTCGCATCAGATAAGCCGCATAGACCCAACCCCCTGCGCCGAACAGGGCGCTGAAAACCCCACCCACACTGCCAAAAAACCAGGCCCAGCGCAGGCTCGGTACGGCATCGGGCTTGTTTCGTCTTTGCGGACGCAGACTATGGAGAGCATAGAGTAGAACAAAGCCGCCCAGCAAAGGCATCAACAGCTGCAACGGTAGGTTGAACAACAACCAGGCACCCAGAGCGCTGCCCAAAGCCAGGGCAGGAAGCAGGCGATAGAGTTCGGTGCGCGCCACGTGTTGGCTCAGGCGCCAGCCATTGGACCAGGAGGCCACCATGTCAGACAGTGCCATCGCTGGAACCACGGTCGTCAACGGCAACAGGTGGGCCAGGAGGGGGGCGCCCACCAAGGTAGAACCAAAGCCCACCATGCCGAACACCGAGTAGGCGATCACCATCACCGGTTCGGCAAAAAGTAGCGTTTGTAAATCAGGCATGACTGAAATGTAAACCGCGCAGCCAAGGTCCCATTTTTTATTTGGCAAAATGCAAAGGTGTCAAATTCCGAAACACCCTCCGCCCAACCCCGCAATCCCTTACACGGCCTCACGCTGGAGGTCCTATTGACCGAGTTGGTCGAACATTACGGTTGGACCGACTTGGGTCAACGCATTACGCTGCGCTGTTTCACCAGCGACCCCAGCATCGCTTCCAGTCTGAAGCTCCTGAGAAAAACCCCATGGGCCAGGGAAAAAGTCGAGGGACTTTATCTTTTTATGTTGCGCGAGCAGCGCCGCTCGGGCCAGGGTCACCGACTCGGCTCAGGCGGCGATCTCACATGACTTTGGCAATCGAAGCGCAAACATAGTCGATGTTGTGGCTGTTGAGCGCCGCCACGCACATCCGACCGGTGTCGGTACCGTACACCGCAAACTCATTGCGCAGGCGTACCATCTGGTCTTTCGACAGTCCCGAGTAGCTAAACATGCCAACCTGGCTGGTGATGAATCCCATGTCCTGCGTGACCCCGGCGGCTTTCAGGCCTTTGACCATGTCGCTGCGCATCAGCTTGATGCGCACCCGCATCTCGCCGAGTTCTTGTTCCCACAAGGCACGCAATTCGGGGTTGCAGAGCACTGCTGTCACCACCGCTCCGCCATGAATCGGTGGGTTGCTGTAGTTGGTTCGAATCACGATTTTGAGCTGACTTAGGACCCTGGTGCTTTCTTCTTTGTTTTTGCACAGCACGCTCAAAGCGCCAACGCGCTCGCCGTAGAGACTGAAACTCTTGCTAAATGAGGTGGAGACCAAGAAGCTCATGCCGGAGGCGACAAACTTGCCAATGACGGCACCATCTTCAGCAATGCCCTGGCCAAAACCCTGGTAGGCCATGTCCAGAAAAGCGATGAGTTTACCGGTCTTGACCACCTCAATCACCCGTTCCCATTGGCTGGGGCTAAGGTCGTAACCGGTGGGGTTATGGCAGCAGGCATGCAGCAGGATGATCGTTCCCTCAGCCGCGGCTCTCAGGTCGGCCAGCATACCGTCGAAATCGATGCCACGGTTGGCTGCTTCATAGTAACGGTAGCTCTCCACCGTGAAGCCGGCATTGCCAAACAAGCCACGGTGATTTTCCCAGCTCGGGTCGGAAATCATGATCTTGGCCTGGGGCGCAAGACGCTTCAGAAAGTCAGCGCCGATTTTCAGTCCGCCGGTTCCACCAATGCCTTGCACCGTTGCGATTCGGCCGCTCATGACAGGCTCGCTGTCGGCGCCGAAAACCAGGTTCTTGACGGCTGCATCGTAGGCGGCGATCCCGTCAATCGGCAGATAAGCGCGAGCCAAGGGATGGACCATCATGGCTTTTTCAGCCTCCTGGACACATTGCAACAGGGGCAACTTGCCTGAATCGTCGAAATAAACACCGACGCCAAGATTGACCTTGTTGGGGTTGTTGTCGGCGTTGTACTGCTCGATCAGACCCAAGA
>CAXNKH010000230.1:0-3523 GCA_964202765.1 Burkholderiales bacterium
TTGAAAAAATAGCGGGCCACGATCTGGGCAATGAACGCGACAAACATGATCCCAAGCAGGCCGGCGATGACGTTTTCCGCGCGGCGCTGCAGCCAGGGCACAGCCTTGGCGATGCATTGTTTCATAAAGATGCTCCTCGAGACTCGGCCTGCCGCCTGCCGCAGGTGCGGGCGGGGGCAGGTCGAACTTTCCTGCTATTACTTCATTGCATTGATCTTCTCGAGCATGCCTTTCGGCCAATCCTTCGCCTCGTCGGAGGCCGAGTAGGTCTTCTGAGCGAAGTCGCGGAAGGCCTTCGTATCCGGCGCATAGACCTCGAGGCCCTGCTTTTTGAAACCGTCTGCAAGTTCCGTCTCGCGTTTCTGGTGCTCCCCCGTGCTCCAGGCAATCGCTTTGTCAGCAGCAGCCTGGAAGGTTTTCTGCTTGGTCGGCGACATCGCGTTCCAGGTCTTCATGTTCACGCAGAGCAGGTCAAAGCCAATCAGGTGCGAGGTCAGCACGATCTGGGACATGGTCTCGTAGAACTTCATGTTCTGGACATTGGGTAACGGGTTATCCTGGCCGTCGATCGCCCCAGTCTGCAAGCCGGTGTAAACCTCGGCGTAGGCCATCGGCGTCGGGTTCGCGCCGAGCGAGCGGCCCAGCAACTGCCAGGCCTCGCCGGGTGGCATACGCAGCTTGATGCCGGCCATATCGGCGGGCGTGGTGATCTTCTTCTTCGGCTTCAAGCCCACCTGCCGGGTGCCAAAGAAGGTCGGCCCAAGGATCTTCACTTTCAGTTGGTCTTCGACCATCTTCTTCATCTGCACCCCGAGGTCGCTGGCGAAAAAGTTGTTCAGGTGGTTGGCGTCGCGGAACAGGTAGGCTGAGGTCAGGAGCGACCAGGCCGGAATCTGCTTCGAAATGTCCTGCGGCGCGATGTTGCCCATCTCCAGGTTGTCGCGCTGCAGGGCGACCAGCTCGGTACCCTGCTTGAACAGGGTGCCGTTGTAGAAAGGGTCAAGCTTGAAGTCGCCTTCGATGTCGTTGGCGAACATCTGGACCATGCCCGCGCGGATGTCTTTGTCCGAGAATACCGCTGCGAAGCGGATCACGGGTTTGGCCTGTGCCCAGGCGGGCAGCGAGCTCGCAGCTGCGAGGGCGGCGCCGGCCTTGAGCGCGGCTCGACGATTGATCTGGGGGTTCATGGGTATTCCTTGTGAACAGTTGAAATCATTATTTTGGTCAGTGTAACTTAGCGACTTATCACCTTGAGCACGCTCGGAACTGAGTTATTCCCCCAGGTAAGCTGAGCGCACAGCCGGATTATTGAGCAGTTCCTTGGCATTGCCGCTCAGCGTGATTAAACCCGATTCCATCACATAGCCTCGGTCGGCAATGGCCAGTGCCCGACTGGCATTTTGCTCAACCAACAAAATCGTGACGCCTTGCGCGGCCACGCCCTGGATCACCTCGAACACCTTGTCAACCATGAGGGGGGACAGGCCCATCGAAGGCTCATCGAGCAACAGCAGCTTGGGGCCGCTCATCAAGGCACGTCCCATCGCCAACATTTGCTGCTCGCCGCCGCTAAGGGTGCCAGCGAGTTGTTGAGCACGTTCTTTCAGTCGCGGAAAAATACCAAACACCTTGTCCATGTCATCAGAAATACCCTGTTTGTCTCGGCGAATATAAGCACCCATCTGCAGGTTTTCAGTAATCGACATGCGGGTGAATACACCGCGACCTTCGGGCACCATAGCCAAACCATTTTTGACCAAATCCCACGGCCCTTGACTCTTGATACTCTGGCCCAGGTACTCGATCTCGCCGTCATGGATAGGCAAGGTACCAGTGATGGCCTTCATGGTGGTGGTTTTGCCAGCCCCGTTGGAGCCTATCAAACAAACCAATTCGCCCTCGCAAACTTTGAAGTCAACTCCCTTGACGGCCGCAATACTGCCATAAGACAGTTTCAGTCCCCTGCATTGCAAAAGAATGGGGCCCGGCATGGCGTTTGAACTCAAGGGACAGCCGCAGCTGTTTTGACGGCCGTGCTGACTGCACCATGGCCCAGATAGGCGGTAATCACCTGCTCGTTCTTCTGCACTTCAGCCGGCGTGCCTTGGGCAATGACCTTGCCATAGTCCAACACGGTCACCTGATCGCACAGGCCCATCACCAGCTTGACATCGTGTTCAATCAGCAAAATCGTGCGCTGGTCCTGGCGGATTTTGTCTATCAAGGCGCTGAGCATGCTTTTTTCTGTAGCGTTCATGCCAGCGGCGGGTTCATCGAGTGCAATCAATTGCGGGTCAGTCGCCAGCGCTCGGGCAATTTCCAGTCGTCGCTGATCGCCGTAGCTCAGGGTTCTGGCTTTGTAATCAGCCAACGCAGCGATACCCACATAGTCCAGCAGCTCGTGTGACCTCTGGGCAATTGCCTCTTCTTCCCGCTTGAAACCCGGGGTTCGAAATATCGCACCAAGCAAGCCTGAATGGGTTCGAACATGGCGCCCGACCATCACGTTCTCCAGCGCCGTCATGTCGGGGAACAAGCGAATGTTCTGAAAGGTCCGTGCGATCCCGGCCCGTGCCACTTCATGCACCGCCTGCGGCCGATAAACTTGACCTGAGAGCTCAAAATGACCGCTGTCGGGTGTGTACAAACCAGTGATGACATTGAAAAAGGTGGTCTTGCCCGCGCCGTTGGGTCCGATCAAGCCATAGATCTGGCCGCGGTTGATCGCTATGCCCACGTCCATCAGCGCTTGCAAGCCGCCAAAACGCTTGGAGACGCCACTGGCTCTGAGTACGGTTTGCGTCATTTCTTGTTTCGCAAGGACTTGCCGTGTTCGGGCGCTGGCCACAGACCCTTGGGACGCAACAGCATGATGCTGATCATGGCCGCGGCAATTAAGAGCTGGCGCAGGATGGAGGCATCGAGCCGGCCACCGGTCATGGCCTGCAAGGGTCCTGCCACGTAGCGCAACACTTCGGGCAGGGAGGCCAACAGCACCGCGCCCAAAATGACGCCGGGTAAATGCCCAATACCCCCGAGCACCACCATGGCCACAATCATGACCGACTCCATCAGGCTGAAGGATTCGGGCGAAATAAAACCCTGAAACGCAGCGAACATGGCGCCCGAAACACCACCAAAACTAGCCCCCATGCCAAAAGCCAAAAGCTTGAGGTTGCGGGTATTGATACCCATGGCCTTGGCAGCAATTTCGTCTTCACGAATGGCCATCCAGGCCCGGCCCACCCTGGACTGTTCGAGCCGATGGCAGATCACCACGCTGAGCAGCACCAGCGCCAGAAACAGGTAGTAATACAAGGAAACCGAGGCCAGCTCGAAGTCGCCGATGCTGATTTTTTTACCCAGATTTAGACCAAAGAAATGGATGGAATCGATCCTGTCAATGCCTCTGGGCCCGTTGGTCAAATTGACCGGGTGATCCAGATTGGTCAGAAAAACACGGATGATTTCTCCAAAACCCAGGGTCACGATGGCCAGATAATCACCGCGTAACTTCAGTGTC
>CAXNKH010000231.1:0-3466 GCA_964202765.1 Burkholderiales bacterium
GGGGCCGCCCAAAACTCGCGAAAGATCGAGAACACGGATATGAGAGAGGGGACCAGACATGGGTGCTATCTATTCAAAGGTGAAGTTGGGGGGAATCGGTTGGGTGACCGGTAAGAAAAAACCCTGGGGCGAAGTGTGCTTCATCCTCAGGGTTTGGGTCAAGGCTTGCGGCGCTTGCTGCCAGCCGTTCACGGGGTTAGTTCAGCGTGACGCCGGCGTCCTTGACCACTTTGTTCCAGCGGTTGATTTCACTGTGAATGAAAGTTTTGAATTGATCCGGGCTATTGCCACCAGTTTCGGCGACCTGCGAGGCCCAGATCTCTTTCATGTCAGCCAGGTTCATGGCTTTGACGGTTTCCTGATGCATCCGGTCAACGATATCTTTCGGTGTTCCCTTGATCGCCCACAGCGCATACCAAGTGCTCACCACCATACCCGGAACACCGGCCTCGTCCATGGTCGGCAGGTCTGGGAATGAAGCTGCACGGGTGGGTTTGCCAATCGCCAAGCCACGGAGTTTGCCAGCTTTCATTTGGGTTGATGAGGTACCCATGCCGTCAAACACCAGATCCACCTGTCCAGCCAAGAAGTCCTGCATCATGGGACCTGCACCTTTGTATGGGATGTGGACAAAGTCGGTGCCCGTCACTTTTTTGAACAGCTCCATTGCAAGGTGGTGCGACGTGCCGGCGCCAGGCGAGCCGTAGTTGAGTTTGCCGGGGTTGGCCTTGGCGAAGTCAACCAGTTCCTTGATGGTTTTGAAGGGGTGCTTGGGGTGCACCACCATCACCTGCGGCACCGAGGCCACCAGGGTGATTGGAACGAATTCGCGTTCCAGGTGGTAGCTCAGCTTGGGGTAAAGGCTCTCTGCAATGGTGTGGTGAATCGCACCCATGAAGAAGGTGTAACCATCGGGGTTGGCGCGTGCAGCATTGGCAGCGCCCACAGTGCCACCGGCGCCGCCCTGATTTTCGATAAAGACGGATTGCCCCAGGCTTTGGGTCAGTTTCGCCGCCAGTGGACGGGCAAAAGTGTCAGTGCCGCCACCCGCAGGGAATGGATTGAGAATGCGGATGGGTTTGGTCGGCCAGGTCTGGGCCTGGGCCAAGCTGGCGCCAAGCACTAAGGCGAGCATCGACACAATAAGGGTCAGTTTGTTTGTCAGTTTCATAACATCTCCTGCGAAAGTTCTAGAACCAAGGGAATATGCGAGCGATTCTACCGGGGACTGAGGCCGCCACTCGGATCGTTACCCCAAGACGGATAATCGCCCCCATGTCAGCCTTGTTCGTCCCTGAAGCATTGATCCCTATGTCCGCGCTGCCTTGGCGCTTGTCCGTGGCCCCAATGATGGACTGGACCGACCGGCATTGCCGCTATTTCCACCGCTTATTGACCCGCCACACCCTGCTTTACACCGAAATGGTGACCAGTGGCGCTTTGTTGCGCGGCGATGTGCCGCGCCATTTGCGGTTTAACGAAGAAGAGAACCCGCTGGCACTGCAGCTCGGGGGCAGTGAGCCGGCGGATCTGGCACGTTGTGCTGAACTGGGCCAGCAGTGGGGCTACGACGAAATCAATTTGAATTGTGGTTGCCCTTCGGAGCGGGTGCAGCGGGGTGCTTTTGGCGCTTGCCTGATGGCCGAGTCGGCACTGGTCGCTGATTGCGTCAAGGCCATGGTCGATGTGGTGGACCTGCCGGTCACGGTCAAACACCGCATCGGGCTCGACAAAACCGAGAGCTATGAATTCGTTCGTGATTTTGTTGGCACGGTGAGCCAGGCCGGCTGCCAAACTTTTATCGCTCATGCCCGCAACGCTTGGCTCAAAGGCCTGAGCCCGAAGGAAAATCGTGAAATCCCCCCGTTGCGCTACGCACTGGTGCATCAACTCAAGCGTGACTTTCCCGAACTCACTATTGTCATCAATGGCGGCTTGACCACCGAGGTTCAGATCCGGGAACAGCTGGCCGAGATCGACGGCGTGATGGTGGGGCGCGAGGCCTATCACAACCCTTGGATGTTGGCCGGTTGGGACGAGGCCTTCTTTTCTGCAGAGCCTTCCTTGCTGACTCGGGAGCAGGTCGAAGAACTGATGGTGAGCTATATGGAGCGTGAATCAGCCCAACATGGCACGCCCTGGTACGCGATTGCCCGCCATATGTTAGGGCTGCGTCACGGTCTGCCGGGGGCCAGGCGCTGGCGCCAGGTCTGGAGCGATCATCGGCTCAAGACGCTGGCTGCGCGTGCGGTTTGGAAGCTGGCCAATCACAGCAACGAAATTGCGGCTTGATCCATGGTAATGGGGGTCAGGGTAATGGGGGTCAGAGCCCAATTTCGCTTGGGTATTTTGGTCTCCGTTGAGTGCCCTGTCCTGAATTGCGATCTGACCCCCATTACCCTGTTGCTGGCTTGGTAAACTGCGGGGCTAGTGTGCCTACTGTCCTAAACAAAGTGCTCTCATGAGTCAGCAACCAGAATTTCCCAAAACCAGTCTGCAGGACTGGGCCAAAGCAGCAGCCAAGTCGGCCCCAGGTGGCCAGCTTGACGCTTTGAATTGGCAGACGCCTGACGGCATCACGGTCAAGCCGCTCTACACCGCGGCTGATCTGGAGGGCTTGGCCCACACGGATACCATGCCAGGTTTTGCGCCTTACCTGCGCGGCCCGCAGCCCACCATGTATGCGGTACGGCCTTGGACCATTCGGCAGTACGCAGGCTTTTCAACCGCCGAGGAATCCAATGCCTTTTACCGCCAGGCCCTGGCCGGTGGTGCCCAAGGTGTCAGCGTCGCTTTTGATTTGGCGACCCATCGCGGCTACGACTCCGATCATCCCAGGGTGACCGGAGATGTGGGCAAGGCCGGTGTTGCGATTGACACGGTGGAGGACATGAAGATTCTGTTTGACCAGATCCCGCTGGACCAGGTCAGCGTGTCCATGACCATGAATGGTGCGGTGCTGCCGGTGCTGGCCGGCTATGTGGTGGCGGCCGAAGAGCAGGGTGTCGCGCACGACCAGTTGAGCGGAACGATCCAGAACGACATCCTCAAAGAGTTCATGGTCCGCAATACCTATATCTATCCGCCAGCGCCAAGCATGCGCATCGTTGGCGACATCATTGAGTACACAGCGCATCACATGCCAAAGTTCAATTCGATATCGATTTCGGGCTACCACATGCAGGAAGCCGGCGCGAATCAGGCGCTAGAGTTGGCTTTTACTTTGGCCGATGGCTGGGAGTATGTAAAAACTGCTCTGAACAAGGGATTGGGTGTGGACCAGTTTGCACCGCGCCTGTCTTTCTTCTGGGCGGTTGGCATGAACTTCTATCTGGAAGTGGCCAAGATGCGGGCGGCGCGCCTGCTGTGGTGCCGCATCATGCAGGGCTTCGGTGCCAAGAACCCGAAAAGTCTGATGCTGCGAACCCACTGCCAGACTTCGGGTTGGTCACTCACCGAGCAGGAC
>CAXNKH010000232.1:0-3447 GCA_964202765.1 Burkholderiales bacterium
AGCCGGTCCATGCCCGCAAGACCCTCCTGCCACTGAGCCGGTTCGTTGCTGTACATCTGTTGCAAAAATTGGACCCAGTCGTCGGAGCGCAGAAAGGTCTCAACCTCTGCCGCCAGGGCCAGGGTTTGGCTGGGGCTCCAGCCGGGCAATACGCCAGCATGGACCATCAAAATGTCTTCGCCGTGCACCGTCTCCAAGATCGCCATGCGCTGCTGGCGCAGCCACTGCAACATGGCGTCACGGTCGCTGGCCTCCAAAATTCCAGCCAAGGTGTCGCTGCGACGCGGGTGCCCTGCACCATAGGCGACCGCCAATAAATGCAGGTCGTGATTGCCCAGCACGCATTGGGCGGCAGCGCCATAGGCCATCAATCGGCGCAGCACTGCAGCAGAGTCTGGCCCACGGTTGACCAGGTCGCCCAACAGATACAGGGTGTCGCGACTCGGAGAGAAGGAGATTTTGTCCAGCAAACGCTGCAGGGCTTGATCACAACCCTGCACATCGCCAATCAGGTAGAGTGCCATGGTGTTCATTTTCGCTGTTGTTTCATGGATTTCCTACTGATCGTTTTCTTGACCCTGCTCAATGGTGTGTTTGCCATGTCCGAGCTGGCCTTGGCTGCCAGCCGTAAAGCACGCTTATCGGCCATGTCCGAAGCCGGCGACCTGGGTGCGAAAACGGCTCTGGCACTGCTGGCCAAGCCTGATCAATACCTGTCGACGGTACAGGTCGGAATCACGTCGATAGGCGTGCTCAACGGCATTGTGGGTGAAGCAGCATTCAGCCCAGTTGTGTCCCTTTGGTTGCAGGGTTTTGGTGTCTCCGACGCGGTTTCTGAAATCAGCGCTACCGCCATGGTGGTGACGCTCATCACCTTCATTACCATCATTTTCGGCGAGTTGGTTCCCAAGCGAATTGGCCAGTTGTACCCTGAGCCGGTGGCGCGCTGGGTGTCCCGGCCTATGTTGTGGTTGGCAACAGTCGCCCGACCCTTTGTCAGCCTGCTGTCGTTCACCACGCAGGCGGTGCTCAAGCTGATGCGGATTGACACCACGGTGGCGCGCGCTGTGACAGAAGAAGAAATTACAGCCAGCTTGGCCGAAGGCCGCGATGCGGGCTTGATCGAGAAAAGTGAACATCAGATGGTGCAAAACGTGTTCAATCTGGACGAGCGACCCCTGACTTCGCTGATGGTTCCGCGCTCCGATGTTCAGTGGTTGGAAGCCACAGATACAGCGGCTCAGAGTCTGGCGTGGCTCGTCTCCAACAGCCCCCACGGCGCCCATTCCTGGTATCCCGTATGCCGTGGTTCACTTGACGATGTGGTTGGCATCATCAGTGTCGGGCAGTTGCTGGTGCTGGCGACCGGTCCGGCACAAGCGATTTCAGAACAAGTGCAGTCTGCGGTTTTTTTGCCAGAAACCCTGACCGTCATGGAGTTGCTTGAACAGTTCCGAACGCGTGCTAACCGGATGGTCTTCGTGGTCGATGAATACGGTGTGGTGCAGGGACTGGTGACCCAAAGCAACTTGCTTGAAGCCATCACCGGTGAGTTGCACCCCATGAGTCAGAGGGAGGCTTGGGCCACAGCGCGCAGTGATGGTTCCTGGTTGATCGATGGCTTGATGCCGGTGAGCGAACTCAAGGCCAGGTTCGAACTCAAGGACTTGCCAGAAGAAGAACGTGGTCGCTACAACACGGTGGCCGGTCTGCTGTTGTCTGTTGCAGGCCATTTGCCCGGTCTGGGCGAGTGCATCGACTGTAGGGGTTGGCGTTTTGAAGTGCTCGATCTCGATGGCAAACGGATTGACAAGGTGCTGGCGAGCCGTATTGGCTTGCTGAAACTTGAAACCCAGACAGTTCATTAGGCGAGGTCTTCAGCTTCACTGGGCTAGAATGAAATTGACAGGTCACAGCAAGAACAATGAAACGTCTGTCACTTAGGAGAACCGCATGCCCTCAATGATCCACTCTTGGCTCCGGTTTGGTCTGCTGACCGTTTTCCTGCTGTTGACGGCCTGCGCAAATTTGGGCAACAGCCTGGACACCGAGGGTGATGATTTCGAACGGAGCCAGAAGCAGTTGGTGGGCGAATTGCCGTTGCCCAAAGGCGCGCGGCTGCTGTCCGATCAATCATTGATACTGGGTGGCGGTAACAACTGGGCCGGCCGTATCGTGTTGTCGGTGGCACAAAGCTCGACGGAGACTTTTGCTTACTTTCGTGAGCAATACCCGGTCGCGGGTTGGACCCTGGTTTCCTCGACGCGAGCCAAAAACAGCATCCTGGTGTTTTTCAAACAAGACCGTACGGCAACGGTCGAGATCACCGAGGGCCTGGGGCTGATGGGCGCCAAGTCTCAGGTCACGCTCACCATCGCGCCACGCAGCACAGTGACCGAGCCGCCGAAAAAATAAGGCGATCTCTCCACCCTTATTTCAGAATCCCCAGCAGATTGGAGAAACTGTCAGTCCAAGGTTTGAAGCCTGGCTTGGGCAGTAGTTTTTCGCCGGCTTGCAGTGCGGGCGGCAGACTGCTGATTCGGTTCGGCGCCATCAGTAACACCCAGACCGAGTGGCGGCACAGCGGATCTGTGACTTCAGCAGGCAAGGTGTAAGCCAACGCGGTTTTACCGAAATGCTGGGCTGCCGCAGCCATGACAGCGCGCAGATCGAGGTATTGGTTGGTGATGTGAATCGCCAGCAGTCCGTTGGGCTTGAGGTGGCTCAAATAGCCTTCGATGGCTTCCAGCGTGAGCAAATGGGTCGGAATCGAGTCGCCCGAAAAAGCGTCCATGGCCAGCAGGTCAAAGCCTTGTTTGGCTTCGCGCTCAAGCATCAGCCTGGCATCACCCAAAACCGACACGATGGTCGCTGGTGAATCGGCCAAATACGTGAACTCCTGGCGCGCCAGATCGATCACCTGCTCATTGATCTCGTAGATCCGCATCTCATCGCCAAAGCGGCCATAAGTGGCCAGCGTTCCCGTGCCCAGGCCGACCACGCCAAGCTTGAGGGCTTGTGCTTGGGGCAAGCTGCGGATGGCCTGGCCGATACCGGATTGCTCACAGTAGTAGGCACTGGGCTTGTTTTTGAAGGCTGGCGCCAGAAACTGCTCACCGTGGTTGATCCGACCGTGCAACATGGCGCGGTGCGCGCCAAGCAAAGGATCGACGTTGTCCTTAACCCGGGTCTGGCTGTAGAAGTTGCGTACCACTCGCCGGTAGCCATCGACATATTCAAAGGAGATATCGCCCAAGCGCCAGCCGTAGCCCAGCAGGGCAAGCAGCAACAAAGCGCGCCAGACTGGGCGCAGTTCACGCCAGAGCACCAGCACCACCAGTGCCGCGCAAAAAAATAGACCTAAAGGCAGCTCAAAATAAGCCGTGAACAAGGCCGGGGCCACCAGGCCGACCAGCATGCCGCCGAGCGCACCGCCGACTGACAGCA
>CAXNKH010000233.1:0-3408 GCA_964202765.1 Burkholderiales bacterium
TTCAAGCCAGAGATGGCCGAGGTCACGATGCGTGCCGAAAACACTATAGAAATCGAAGGCGAGGACGCGTTAAAAATGCAAAAACTACTGAATGTGCTGGAAGACCTGGACGATGTCCAGGAGATTTATCACAACGCTGCTTTATGAAAATACTGGTGATTGGCGGCGGTGGCCGCGAGCACGCGATGGCCTGGAAATTGGCTCAATCGAACAAGGTGCAAAAAGTGTATGTCGCCCCCGGGAACGGGGGCACTGCAACCAACGTCTTTCTGGAAAATTTGCCGATCACCGATGTCAAGGAGTTTCGGGTCTGGGCCCAAGCCCACAAAATAGCGCTGACCGTGGTGGGGCCCGAGGCGCCTTTGGCCGCTGGTCTGGTCGATGAATTCAGGGCCCATGGCCTGCGGGTCTTTGGTCCAACCCGGGCTGCGGCCCAATTAGAGAGCTCCAAAGCCTTCTCCAAAGCCTTCATGCAGCGCCACGGCATTCCGACTGCGGCCTACGACAGCTTCACGGATGCCGCGCTGGCCCATGCCTATGTGGACCAGAGGGGGGCGCCAATTGTGGTCAAGGCCGATGGCCTGGCCGCTGGCAAAGGGGTGGTGGTGGCCATGACACTGGCCGAGGCGCACGAAGCAATTGACTTCATGCTGCTGGACAACACCTTGGGCGTGAGCCACAACACGGGCGGCGCTCGGGTCGTGATCGAAGAATTCCTGACAGGCGAAGAAGCCAGCTTCATTGTGCTGTGCGATGGAAAAAACGTGCTGCCCTTGGCCACGAGCCAGGACCACAAACGCTTGCTCGATGGTGACGCCGGACCCAATACCGGCGGCATGGGCGCGTATTCGCCGGCACCGGTTGTGACACCTGAAGTTCATGCCCGTGCCATGCGCGAAGTGATCATGCCGACCATCAAAGGCATGGAAAAGGATGGAATTCCCTATACCGGGTTTTTATATGCAGGGCTGATGATTGACGAGCGGGGTGCGATCAAAACTCTGGAATTCAACTGCCGCATGGGCGACCCGGAAACCCAGCCTATCCTGATGCGACTCAAGAGTGACTTGGTCGATGTGCTGTTGGCCGCGACTGAACCCGGTCCCCATGGCAACCTGGATCAGGTGGAGTTGCAATGGGACCGACGCTGCGCTTTGGGCGTGGTGGTGGCGGCCCCCGGTTACCCGATGCAGCCACGCAAAGGCGACCTCCTGACCGGATTGCCCAAAGAGGCCGACGATGCCGTGGTGTTTCATGCCGGCACTGCGCTGCAAGACGGTCAGCTGCTGACAACGGGCGGACGCGTGCTGTGCGTTACGGCGTTGGCCGAAACCGTCAAGCAAGCCCAACAGCGTGCTTACGGCTACCTGCACGGGATTCACTTCGACGGCATGCAATACCGCAGCGACATTGGCTACCGGGCCATCAAGCACTGATGGGCTGAAACCTAGCGCCTCATGGTCACCAGAGATTTTTTTCCACCTTTTGCAATTCAGTTCAGCGGAAGCGCTTTCGCGCGCTGGCTGCTGCGGCGCATCGGTTGGCAGATCCATTTTGACGGCTTGCCAGGCTTGCAAGGTGTATTCGCTGTTTACCCGCATACCAGTAACTGGGATTTTGTGGTGTTGGTTCTGGTTAAATGGGCCACCGGTTTGCCGGCTCGTTTCTGGGCCAAGGACAAATTGTTCCGGGTTCCGGTGTTCGGTCGCTGGTTGCGGTTTCTGGGCGGCATGCCGGTGGAGCGAAATTCGCCACAGGGTCTGGTCGGACAAACGGTGGTGCATTTCGCTGATTGCAAATCACGAGGCGCCTATTTCTGGCTGGGTGTGGCGCCGGAGGGAACGCGCAAAGCGAGTCCGGGATGGCGCAGTGGTTTTTACCAAACGACGGTGCAAGCCCAAGTCCCCCTGTGCCTGGTCAAACTGGACTATGAAAAACGCGAAGTGAGGATTGAAAACTTTATCGCGCTCAAGGGTGAGCCTGAACTTGATTTCGCACGTATTGAAAAGATATTTGAGGGGGTTGGTGCTTATCGCCCCCGCAATGCCGCTCCGGTTCGACTGCTGGGGACCGCCGAGTCGCGCCCCAAGAAAGTCATTTCATGAACAGAGAATTTGCCGCGCAAGCCCAGACGTTGCCGGACAACCCAGCAGTGCGCAGCTACTTGCTTGGTTTACAAGCGAAGATCGTTGTCGCCATTGCCGAGATCGACGGCTCGTCTTTTTTAAGCGACGCCTGGACCAAGGAGGCGGGCGAACCTTTGCAAGGTCAGGGGATCACGCAGATTCTTGAAGGTGGCTCGGTGTTCGAGCGCGCCGGATGTGGTTTTTCTCATGTGAGTGGACCCCGTTTGCCACCCTCGGCCACCCAGCATCGACCCGAGCTCAGCGGTGCCCCGTTTGAAGCCATGGGCGTGTCCCTGGTGTTTCACCCCCGCAATCCCTATGTGCCCATCGTTCACATGAATGTGCGCATGTTGTCGACTCAGGCCAGCGATGGGACCCAAGTTTGCTGGTTTGGCGGTGGCATGGATTTGACGCCGTGCTATGGCTTTGAGGAAGACGCGCAACACTTCCACACGGCTTGTAAAACGGCATTGGATGGCTTCGGCGATGACAAATACCCACGCTTCAAAACCTGGTGCGACGAGTACTTCTACCTCAAGCACCGCAAGGAGCAGCGCGGGGTTGGCGGGATTTTCTTTGATGATTTTTTTGAATTGGGGTTTGCGCCAGGATTTGCCATGCTGCGATCGGTCGGAGACGCGCTTCTGGGTGCTTATCTGCCGATAGTGCAGCGCCGCAAAGACATGGCCTATGGTGCACGTGAGCGTGAATTCCAAGTCTATCGACGCGGTCGCTACGTCGAGTTCAACCTGGTATGGGACCGTGGCACCCATTTTGGTTTGCAGTCGGGTGGCCGCACCGAATCGATACTGTTGTCGATGCCGCCTTTGGCCAGTTGGGCCTATCCATCGGTACCGGTTGCGGGTTCGCCGGAAGCCGAACTGCTTGAAAAATTCCTGATTCGCCGGGAGTGGGTTTGAGCGCGAAATCACGCCGTGTTGGTGTTTTCGGTGGGGCTTTCGACCCACCACACCAGGCCCATCTGGCCTTGCTACAGGTTGCGGTAGCGCAACTCGAACTCGATGAAATCAGGGTTTTTCCCACGGGCCAGGCCTGGCACAAGTCCAGGCCTTTGAGCCCGGCCCCCCATAGGCTGGCCATGGTCGAACGGGCTTTTTCCTCAGAGCCAAAGTTCGTTCTGGATTCGCGTGAAATCTTGCGCCCTGGCCCCAGTTACACGGTGGATACTTTGCGCGAAATCCAGGCCGAACTGCCCGAGGCAGAGTTATTCTTGGTGATTGGGGCGGATCAGGCCCGATCCTTGGCCAACTGGCACGAGGGT
>CAXNKH010000234.1:0-3404 GCA_964202765.1 Burkholderiales bacterium
GCCCGCAACTTCAAGCAATGGTTCAAAAAAGGCAATTTCATCGGCAGCCTGATGACCGGCATCGAGCAATGGTTGCTGCCCAGACTCGGCATCAAAACCCCGCCCTGGACGATTCACCGGCACCGGCCCGACCACTTGGCGCTTCGCCCGGCCGCAGACTGCAAGCCGATTGACTACCCCAAGCCCGACGGCCAAATCAGTTTTGACCGCTTGAGCAGTGTGTTCATCAGCAACACCAACCACGAAGAAAACCAGCCAGCCCATTTGACCTTGAAGGACGCGGCTGTGCCAGTCGGGATCAACCTGACACAGTTCGCCGGACCCGAGGCGCGCTACTGCCCCGCTGGTGTTTACGAATTTATCAAGGACGAGAGCGGTGACGACCGGCTCCAGATCAATGCGCAAAATTGCGTACATTGCAAAACCTGCGACATCAAGGACCCGACGCAAAATATCGTGTGGCTCACGCCCGAAGGCGGCGGTGGACCGAACTACGCCGGAATGTGAGTTCAGGTCGCGAAATTAATTGGAATCTGACCCTTATTTAGACCCTCATTTATTGGAACAACAATGATCAAGTACAGCGAAGACCATGTGTGGCTGGCGATAGATGGCGACAGTGCCATCGTGGGAATCACCGCCCATGCGCAGGAAACTTTGGGTGATGTGGTGTTCGTGGAGTTGCCCGCCATCGGGCAATCACTGGAGGCCAAAGAAGTGGCCGGTGTAGTCGAGTCGGTGAAAGCCGCGGCCGATGTTCACATGCCCGTGTCGGGCCAGATTCTTGCGGTGAATGAAGATCTGCGCGCTGACCCGTCCTTGGCCAACAGCGACCCGCTGGGTGCGGGTTGGCTCTTCAAAATCACGTTATTGGATCGGTCGCAGCTCACCTCGTTGCTTGATGAGCGCGCTTACGCTGAGTTCAGCGCCTAGCAGGCTGTCAGTTTAGCGGCCGTCGATGTGGCGGAAGGTGATGCGGCCCTTGGTCAGGTCGTAAGGTGAAAGTTCGAGCGATACCTGGTCCCCAGCGAGGATACGGATATGGTTCTTGCGCATTTTGCCCGAGGTGTATGCGATCAGCTGATGGCCGTTGTTGAGCGTGACGCGGAAACGCGAGTCGGGCAGAACTTCGTCCACCTTGCCGCGCATCTCAATAAGTTCTTCTTTAGCCATTGCAATGATTCCAGTAAAAAATGTAGCCGCTCAGGGGGTTGATCGCTGCTCGAAACGGGCTTGTCAAGTTGATTTCTGTCGCGCCAGCAAGACGCAGCACACCAAGGTCATCACGGCCAGCGCACCATAACCAGCACGGTAGCTATTAAACAAGCCAGACAAGGCGCCAAACATGGGCGGACCGACCACGACCCCCAAGAAAGTGACCGCTAGTGTACCGCCTGTGGCCACACTGGCCTGACCTGGGGGTGCTTGCTTGGCCACTTCAGCCAGATAAACACCATTCCAACCAATCCCAGAGGCACCAAAAATTGTCAATAGCAGCAAGAGTAAAACAGTCGGCCAATTCGGGCTGAGAAATACCATGGCCAGACTCGACAAAGCCATCAAGCCGGCCAAAACCGCCAGGGTTGGGCGCGCGCCCAGAAACCGATCAGCCACAAAACCCCAGAACACCCGCCCGCCCATCCCGGCGAACTGCGTTACCGTCAGGGCGAAACCCGCAGCCACCAGACCCTAGGCCAAGGAATCAAACAAATAAGTCACCAGATAGGTCACCAGTGACAACTGGGTGGCTGAGAAGAAAAACGAGCACAGGGCCAGCATAGCCAAAACCCGGTGCGACAACACCAGTCGGATCGGCTGGGCCAATTGGCCTAAGGATAAGGAGGCCCTGGGGTTGCGATCCGAATCAAGCCCTGGACGCAAGGGCTGAGAAAACGCAGCACACAAGAGACAAAGCAGAGCCACGCTTAGCAAAGCGCCCTGCCAGCCCAGGGCCAGCAACAAGCCCGGCACCAAGGCGCCGGCCAGCGCGCCACCCAAAGGAACGCCGGTTTGCTTGAGCGAAAACACAGTTGACATGCGGTGCGCAGGCGTGGTGCGGGCCAGCACATGGGAACTCGCCGGCGTCACCGGGCCATAGCCCATACCAATCAGAACAGCCCCCAAGGCCATCACCGGCACCGAGCTGATGGCACTCAAACACAGGCCCAAGGCACTGATCAGCAAACCCGCCTGGCTGACCCTGATCGCACCATAGCGCAGCACCGCCGCACCCGAACTCAGACTCGCCAGCATGGCGCCGGCATAGGCCAGAGCGATGTAAACACCAACGTAAACAGGAGAGATCCCGAGTTCGGGGCTGATGACTGGCGCCATCACCGGCAAGCACATCAAGGCCATGGAAACCATGGCCTGAATGGACAGGGTCAAGGCCAAAGGAATCCAGTTGTTCTTCAAAACTCAGGCGTCAACCAAATGCATCTCTTCTGCAATCTTGCGCAAAGCCTGCTCAAACACCTCAACCGGTTGACCGCCGGAAATCAGATGTTTGTCGTTGATGATGATGGCCGGCACCGACTGGATGCCCGCTGTTTGATAAAAACGCTCACGCTCACGCACCTCGGCGGCGAACTCCTCGCCGGCCAGAATTTCAGCAGCGCGCACCGGGTTCAGACCGACTTCGCTGACCAAACGGGTCAACACCTCGTGCGATGCCGGACTTTGGCCATGGGTGAAATAGGCGCCTAACAGGGCTTTTTTCAGAAGATGTTGTTTACCCTGCGCGCCGTCTTCCAGCGCGGCCCAATGCAATAAGCGGTGCGCATCAAACGTATTGTAAATACGGCCGCGCCCTTCAGGTCGGAAAGTAAAACCGACGGCTGCGCCGCGCTGGGCGATGTTGGCGCGGTTTTGTGCCTGTTGCTCGGCACTGGAGCCGTATTTTTGCGTCATGTACTCAACCGCGTCTTGACCGGCAGCGCCCATCTGGGGATTGAGCTCGAAAGGCTGGAAATGCAATTGAGCTTGCACCTCAGACTGGAGATTTTTGAGGGCCAACTCCAGCGCACCCAGGCCAACCGCGCACCAGGGACAAGCAACGTCGGAGACGAAATCAATTTTCAATACAGGGGTCATGGTGCGTTTCCTCGGTTGAGGACAGGAGTCAAAACAGCAGCCTATGCTAGTTCATCTGCCACCCTCTCGCCTGAGGCGGCATCAACAGCCCCTGGCTCTGACCGGTCACTCTTTCACAGGTCCACGCAAAACTTTGGTCTGGGCGCGTTGACTTTTTACTTCAAGCCGACGCTTTTTGGAACCCCATGTCGGCTGGGTCGCGCGCCGCACACGTGGCGCCTGGGCCACACTGTTGACCAGCTCATGCAAACGGGAAAAAGCGTCGAGCCGGTTCATGTCCTGGCTGCGGTGTTGCTGAGCCTTGAGCACCA
>CAXNKH010000235.1:0-3391 GCA_964202765.1 Burkholderiales bacterium
AACAGATCGACATAGACTTGGCGGTTGCCTTTGAGTTTGCCGTAGATCAGATCGACCCGCACATGCTCGTTGAGCTTGAGCACAATCGGCGCCCCAATCATGACAATGTAGGCAAACAGATACCACTGGATTTCTATCAGTGAATTGGAACTCCAGTTGAAGCCATAACGGACGAAGGCATTGCCCGCACAGATCAGCGCCGCAAACAACACGGCCCAGGAAGCGAACTTGCCACATTTTTCGCTGATCCAGTCCATGCCAGAAGCAAATTTCAGTAGTCCAGTCAAGGGTTTCTCCGATGGGGCAAGCGTTGGCAGCACAGTTTTTTTGTGCCCGCTGTCCGGTATGTTTGATTTGAGGTGGGCCATTATAGCGGCGGGGTTTGTCGCCATAATGACCTATGACCACGCCTTGGGTTGACGCTGCCATTGATTCCATAGAGATGCGCCGAGCTGGTCCCGACTTGCTGGCTTTAGCGCTGATGGACGCGCGCAACCACACGCTGAATTTGTTCTCGCACTATGAGACAGCGTTGGCTGCTGCCGATTTTCGGGTCCCGCTGCAGTCCGAACTCAATCCCCCGCTGTGGGAGTTGGGCCACATCGCCTGGTTTCAGGAATGGTGGATTGGTCGCAACAGCCAACGGCATTGGGGCAGCGGCTGCCAGCCGGCAGTTGAAAGATCGGCTTGCCTGTTGGCGCAAGCCGATCGCTGGTGGGATTCCTCCAACGTGGCCCATGACAGCCGCTGGGCACTCGGTCTGCCCGACCTTGCAGCCACCAAGGCCTACCTGCAAACGAGCTTGGACATCACACTTGAACTGTTGGAGCCAACGCCGCACGAGGATGATGCTCTGTATTTTTACCGTTTGGCCTTGTTCCATGAAGACATGCACGGCGAGGCGCTGATTTGCATGGCGCAAACATTGGGCTTCACGTTGGACTTGGTTGGCCCACAGAGCACGGCCCCACGCCCGCCGATTGGGCTGCCGGCTCAGCGCTGGCAACTCGGTAGCCCGGCGGCTTCTGGCTTTATTTTTGACAACGAGAAATCTCTGCATGAAGTAGTCGTTCCCGAATTCGAGATTGATGCGCAGGCTGTCAATTGGTCCCAGTTTGCCGAGTTCGTGCAGGACGGCGGCTATGACCGACCGGAGTTGTGGAATTCCCGGGGCTGGGATTGGCTGCAAGGCAAGCAGGTCCCACGCCATGTGGCTCAGATTGGTGGCACTGCCGTCATTCAAACCCGCTTTGGACAAGAGCGTCGCATGGCAGGCAATCAGGCCGCCAGCCACTTGAGTTGGTGGGAAGCCGATGCCTGGTGCCGTTGGGCGGGACGCCGTTTGCCAACCGAAGTGGAGTGGGAGCTGGCGGCCCACAAGGCAGAGCGCAGCGGTTTTCGCTGGGGCGAAGTATGGGAGTGGACTGGCAGCAGCTTTCAGCCCTATCCGGGTTTTGTCGCCGATCCTTACCTCGATTATTCCCAACCCTGGTTTGGCAGCCACCGGGTGTTGCGAGGGGGCTCCTGGGCCACCCGGGCCCGCATGAAAAGTGCCAAGTACCGCAACTTCTACCTGTCCGAACGCAACGATATTTTCAGCGGCTTTCGTTCCTGCTCGCTTTAGTCCGGTGCTGGTGCTGATGCGGGGTGCTTCTCGCTGCGGTAGTTCCACCAGGGCAGGGTCTGACGCAGCGACAGGACTTGGCCCGCCATGGCCGGATCTGCCAGGTGGTAGCCCGGCAGTTCGCCGAGTGTCTGCTGCCAGCGGGGACTTTGAAGCACAGCGCACAAGGCTTGAACCGCGGGTTCATTCAAGGCTGATTTGAGGCATACCAGGTGGTAGTCCTCCTCCAGCAAGGGAACAAAATCCAGACCGCGAGCCCGAGCTGCGGCCTCGATCCCCAGGCCGACATCGGCCTGGTCGGCTGCGATGGCGCCAGCTATTGCCGTGTGCGAGGGCTCGGTGCGGCCATAGTCCGCAATATCAACCGGCCTGAGTTGAGCTTGCTCCAGCAATTGATCAAACAGCACGCGGGTTCCTGTTCCCACGGCGCGATTGACGAAGCGAGCACGGGTGCGCTTGATGTCCTGCAATGAAGTCAGTGCCAGCGGGTTGGACTTGGCCACGATCAGGCCCTGGGTCCGGCTGCCAAAACCAATGATTTTGTGCCAGCCTGGCTTGAGCAGGGGCTTGTAGGCGCGTGCCGTCAGCGATGTGGCGGCGGGGTGCTGCAGGGTATGAAAACCCGCGATCACACAGCGTCCCTCGTTGAGGGCTCGAATCGCGTCCACGCTGCCGGTAAAGCGGATGTCCAGATGCAGCTGGTGCACGCTGGCGGCATGCGAGCGCAGGGCACTGAGGGCGTCATCGTGGCTGGCGTAGAGGGTCAGCACATGGGCTGCGTTGTCAAAGGCCACGGCAAAAGCGCGTTCCATGTCGGCTTGCAGGGCTTCGATTTGCGGTGACAAACGGGCCTGAGCCTGGCGCTCAGCCCACAGCAGCTTGGTGCCGAATTCGCTCAAGCGTGCGGCTTGTCCCTTCTCCCACAGGATGAGGCCCAAACCCAGCTCGGTTTCCCAGCGCTTAAGTTCACCCCAAACATGGCGGTACGACAGATCCAGGCTGCGCGCGGCCCCCGAGATCGATCCCGACTGCTGCACCGCATGCAACAAGTCGAGCAAAGGGTTGTGAATCAAAGTGGGGCTGCCGCTTCGGTCCGCGTGAGGCGTAGCTGACTGGCTGAAACTGTAGTTGAATTTGATCTTATGCACGTTGCTTCATATCGCCGTGAGGACTGTGTGTGCGTACCATACCGCAACTTACAAATTGTCTGTCCTTATGTCGAGCTTTGGCGAAAGCGTGTTCACTGCGCTGCAACTCATTTCCTCTTACGATCCGGTTTTGGTATCTGTGGTCGCTCGCTCGCTGGCCGTCAGTGCTTCAGCCTGTGCCCTGGCTTGTGGCTTGGGTCTGGTCCTTGGAGCCTGGCTCGGTGTGGCACGGTTCCAAGGGCGCGAAGTGATCCTGACCCTGCTCAACACCATGCTGGCCGTGCCCTCGGTGGTGGTGGGCTTGGTGGTTTATTTGCTCTTGTCGCGCTCCGGACCGTTGGGTCACCTGGGTTGGCTGTTTAGTTTTCAGGCCATGGTGCTGGCCCAGGCTCTGCTGGTGTTGCCCGTGGCCACGGCGTTGGCCCGCCAAGCGGTCGAAGACGCTGAGCGGGCCCATGGTGAACAATTGCGGTCGCTCGGTGCACGTCCCTTGTTGCGCAGCCTGTTGCTGGCCTTTGATGAGCGCTATGCCTTGCTCACGGTCTTGCTGGCTTGTTTCGGCCGGGCCATATCTGAAGTTGGTGCAGTGATGATTGTCGGCGGCAATATCGATGGCTTT
>CAXNKH010000236.1:0-3358 GCA_964202765.1 Burkholderiales bacterium
CAGCACTTACAACGGCTACCAGGGCGCGATGGAACGTTACTGGACGCTCAAACATGTTCAGCAGCAGGGGCTGACCGAGTTGATTGGCACCGTTTTCAAAGAGGGCATGGTCAGGGCTGAGGCGCTGCCCCTGGTGTTACCGGTGTTCGGCATTCAAGGTTTGCCGCGTGGTGCCCGGGTCCGGGTGAAACTCGGCGCGATCGATGAAATCACGCTCGATGTCAGCGGCAGTTTCATCGAATGGTTAGACCAGCAAGCCGCACCGATCACGACCGAAGAGGACGAGGAGGACAGCGTGGCGGGCCCGATTGCGATTGCCATGGACCTGTCTGACGCAGCCGCATCGGACAGCGAAACAGCAGCAGCATGAAACTGGGTTCTCTCAGCCCTTTGCAACTGGCACTCGGCGCCTCGCTTGCCGTCCATGTGCTGCTGCTGACGGTGCGCTGGGTTGACCCAATCGCACTCAACCGGGTCTTTCAGGACACACCGCTGGAAGTTATTCTGGTCAACGCCCGCAGCAAAGACAAGCCAAGTCAAGCCCATGCTGTCGCGCAACACGCCTTAGCCGGTGGTGGCGAGAGCGGACAAAACCGCGCCACCAGTCCCCTGCCCCCATCGATGTGGCTGGCAAGCGGAGATGCGCTGCAAGACCCAAGCCGGCGCCAGTTGCAGGCCATGCAAGAACAACAAGCGCTGTTGTTAGCCAAAGTCAAACAACAGCTCGACAGTTTGCCTGCCCTACCTGTCCAGCGACCCGCCGTGGCCACGGCCGAACAAATCGAGCGCGAGGAAAAACGACGCGAGTTCATCGACTTGCTGGCGGAAATCGAGCGCCGCATTCAGCAGGAAAACTCCCGTTCCAAAAAACGTTATGTCAGCCCGGCAACCCGGGAAGAAGCCTACGCCCTGTATTACGACGCGATGCGCCGCTCCATTGAAACCAAGGGAACCGAGAATTTCCCCGTGGCTGGCGGGAAAAAACTGTACGGCGAGCTGACGATGATTGTGAGCGTCAACCATGACGGCCGACTACTCGATACCGAAGTGGTTCAGAGCTCAGGTAACCGAATTCTGGACCGAAGGGCCGAGGCGATTGCCCAAAGCACAGCGCCATTTGGACATTTCAGTCCCCAGATGCGGCGTCAGGCCGACCAACTCCATCTAATTTCTCGATTCCGATTCACCCGTGATGACACACTTGAAACCAAACTGATGACGCCATGAAAGCCTTGTTTCGCTGGTTGGTTTTGTTGTTCGCCGCGGTACTGGCGCTGCAGATTTTCTTTGTCGCGAGCATTGCCGTGATGGCGGTTCTGGCGCCTCAATCAACCACCTTCGAGCGCTCACAAGCCTGGCATCTCCTGCAACAATCCGGTCGCCTGCGCTGGCGTCAGCAATGGATGGACTACCCCTCGATATCGAACCACCTGAAACGGGCCGTGATTGCGTCCGAAGACGGCAGCTTCAACCAGCACGAGGGGGTGGACTGGGATGCAATGGAGAAAGCCTGGGAAAAGAATGCAAAAGCCGAACAACTTGCAACCAGACAGACTGCGGGAAAGTCTTTCAAGTCGAACCCAACCACTGCCCCGGCCATTCCCCTGGCGGGTCCACGGGTCAAAGTGGTGGGCGGTTCCACCATCACCCAACAGCTGGCCAAAAACTTGTTTTTATCGGGCGAGCGCACCTTGCTGCGCAAATCCCAGGAATTTGTATTGACCCTGCTGCTGGAGAAGATGCTGAGCAAGCAACGGATTCTGGAGATCTACCTGAACCACGTCGAATGGGGAACCGGTGTCTTTGGTGCCGAAGCCGCAGCTCAGCATTATTTCCGCAAACCGGCCTCCCAGCTCAACGCCTTTGAGGCTGCCCGTTTGGCCGTGATGCTGCCGCGGCCCCGGGTCTACGAAAAACTGCCCGATTCACCCTACCTGGCTGATCGCGCCATGTCCATCATGGCCCGCATGGGCGATGCCCAATTGCCCTGAGGATTATCATTCGCGCCATGTTCAATGCCCTCGTTGCCCTACGCCGTGCGTTGTTATTTCGGACTTTGATTCCGGCTCAAACCCATGCGCATTCTTGGCATTGACCCCGGCTTACGCACCACAGGTTTTGGCCTGATTGATGTTGACGGTCAAACACTGAGTTACGTGGCCAGTGGCACCATCAGCACCACCGGCCTGGAGACAAAGCAGCTGCCGCAACGGCTTAAAGTGCTGTTTGATGGGATCAACGAGGTGGTCTCTCGTTATCAGCCCGATAGCGCCTCTGTCGAGATCGTTTTTGTCAATGTCAACCCTCAATCCACCTTGTTGCTCGGTCAGGCGCGAGGCGCCTGTTTGACGGCTCTGATTTCATCGAACTTGCAGGTTGCTGAATACACGGCGCTGCAAATGAAACAAGCGGTGGTGGGCTATGGCCGGGCCCAAAAAAATCAGGTCCAGGAAATGGTCAAGCGACTGCTCAAGCTGCCGGGACTTCCAGGCCCCGATGCCGCCGATGCTTTGGGCATGGCCATCACCCACGCCCATGCCGGCAAGGCGCTGGCTCGATTAGCCCAAGCTGGCGCTGGATCAGGGCAAGGGCACAGCAGTTACAAAGACGGGCGCAGTCGCTGAGTTGCTGATTCGCCAATCTATTGACCTTTTCGAAATTCACGACAAGCGATCTCTTGCTCACCTTGACCCTGTCCTGGGCCAAAGGCTTGTAGGCGAAGGTTTGCCCTGGATCAGCTCGGTGTGGCGCACAGCTACGCGGCTGTCCTCCGTGGCGGCCTAGGGCCGCCTACTCCCCCTTTATGCCGCTGCGCTGTGTGCCGCACCGAACTAATCCTGCTAACTTTGTTGGTGTTCCATCGTCGTGAACTGTCATTCCTGCGAAAACTGGAAAGAGACGATGGGTGTGGATGGCGCAGCGGTATCAAGGAGGAGCCCGACGGGCGGAGGGCAGACGCGGGGAGCCGTCCACACTCATCGGCTCCGCGAGCAAAGATCTGAATCCTGGCACGGGACATTCAAACGTCAGCAGGTCTCAGGCGACACGCTCCAGGATCAGGACCGCAAAAAATCCAAAAGCTGCGATCAAGGTCCACTTCAAAGTCAGCAGGCCATAGCGCTTGTAATGCGCCTGCCCGGTAGCGGCGAAAAAACCGAATGCCACTGCGGCTGCCAGCAACAAGATCAGAATCAACCAGCGAAATAGCAACATGGAAGAGCGCTCCTACCAAGCCCGAGCGACTTGAGAAAAGCCTTTGGGTGCGAGTTTTTCGTCGGAAAAACTCACCGGCTCCCAAGCTTCGGGGAGTGAAAGCAATTCCCGCAACAACTTGTTGTTCAGGTCGTGGCCCGAGCGA
>CAXNKH010000237.1:0-3339 GCA_964202765.1 Burkholderiales bacterium
CCCGAATATTGGCCGCTTTGGCAACCGCGGTCCAGCGCGCGATATCGGCGGCAATGATCTTGCCGAACTCCTCCGAGGTATTGCCCACGGGGTCCAGCGTCATCGCGGCAAAGCGCTCACGCACTTCGGGCGTGCGAACGGCGCGGGCGAGTTCTTGCTGCAGCCGACGAACGATCGCCATCGGGGTGGCTGCCGGCGCAACAAAACCGGTCCAGATACCGATTTCCAGATCAGGAACGCCAGCCTCGGCCATGGTGGGCACATCAGGAAACTGGGGGTGGCGCTGCGCAGCGGTCACGGCCAGCGGTCGAATGGTGCCGCCTTTGATATGCCCGACGATAGGGGGTGGGTCGGCAATGGTCATGGTGACCTGTCCACTCAATACCGAAGCCACGGAGTCACCGCTGCCTTTGAAGGGGATGTAGGCAAACTTGGTTCCGGTTTTTTGGTTAAACAACTCCGAAGCCATCTGAAACGGGGCCGCACTGGCTGCATAGTTGGCCTTGGTCGGATTGGCCTTGGCAAATTCAATCAGGTCCTTCACGGTCTTAAACGGCGATGAGGCTGCGACACCGAGAATCAACGGAAACTGGCAGATCATTCCAATCGGGACGAAGTCCTTCAGCGGGGAATAAGGCAGTTTGGCGTAGGTGGCCGGGTTCATGGTCATGGGACCACTGGGACCCATCAGGATGGTGTAACCGTCGGGATTGGCTTTGGCCACGAATTCAGCAGCAATGATCGATTGCGCGCCGGGCTTGTTTTCGATAATGACGGGTTGACCCAGGCCTTCGGCCATTTTTATAGCGACCACCCGCGCGATGATGTCATTGCCGCCGCCGGCGCTGTAACCGACGATGATGCGAATCGGCTTGCTCGGGTAATTGTCCTGCGCTTGGGCGCTAGCCACGACCAGCGCAGCCAGGCCAAGGCCGAGCAGGCGGGCCAGCAGTTTCGAACTTCTCATGAATGACTCCTTGTTAAATTCACACAGAACTATTCCCGTGACCCAAACTGGACTGCGGGGCGCTTGGGGATATCAAAGGTTATAAAAATCAAGCATGGCGGGCATGTAATCGTTGAGCAGAAATATCTTTTTCCTTTGAATCCTAAGCACCCCATCGCTATCGACCAGACCATACTCGCAACGGCTGAAAAGCGTATTGACTTCCGAGTTCTTGGTCTTGTACTGGTTCACCGTCAACAAGGCCAGAACTTGAACGCTTTGGCCTGAATCCTGCTCGCCCAACATGACATTACTGACCGCACGGTGGGTTCGCGGAAGCGGGCGTGACGCCACCGAACGTCCCGAGCGCACCCGCCAAACTCGGTCTTCCAGGCCGGCACGGTTATCGTAATAAATCAAAGAAACTTCGGTCTTTGGATCGCTGGTGGGTTCGTGCTCTGATTTCCAAGTCGGGGCCCAGTACACAGCGTCTTGCGTATAGAGGGCCAGCCATTCGTCCCATTGCTGCGTATCAAGGTAATGGGCTTCCCGGTACAGCAGTTGGGATGCCTGCTCCAGCGTAATACTCATTGAGGCGCCCCCTTCAGCGGGAATTCAATCCTTTGGCCAGACTGGTCACGTTCAAGTCCGCTTTCCAGCAAGCGCAGCCATTCGCGGTAACTCGCCCTGAACACTGTTTCGTCCTGAATGTTGAACGGCCCAGAGATACTGGTTTGGACCTCGATGCCCAACTCATGGGCAAACTCGTCAGCACCGTTGATCACCTCGGTGGCGCCGCGCTCGTAGCCCTGCTGCCACTGCACACTGCGAGCGCTGTAACCTGTTTGGCAGTCTTCATAGGCCGTGGTGTCGTCCGGTGTGGCCAGCCCGGTTGAGTTGAAAAAATCTTCATACTGGCGCAGCCGGTATTCACGCGCCTGCGCCGACTCACCGACCGGCGCCAGACAATAGATTTTCATCTCGGTTCGGTCCACGGCCAGGGGCCGGATCACGCGCAACTGCAATGAGGCGTTCTCCGCCACTTGCATATTGGGATAGACCGTCAGGTTGCGCATGGAGAGCATCCATTTGGTGCGCATCTCGCCGACCCGCGCAAGCAACTCGTCAGCGCGCTCGAACAGGGGCCGCACCTCGGGCTTGGGATTGGCACCCCAGGCCACGGCGTGACCGCGCTTGAAGGTAAAGCTGCCCCGCACGACACCGGGTTGGCGATAGGCATCGAAATTCAAGGCCTTGAGCTTGTGTTTTGAATCGCCTGAGTTCCTGCGCTCGACAATTTGCATGAAGCTGGGATGGGTTGAAGTCAGGTGATAGACATCGACACAATTTTCGATCTGCAGCTTCCAATTGCCTTTGTAGGTATAAGTCGAACTGCCAGGAACCAATTCCACGCCCTGAGGGCTTTGGTCGACGATCAGATCGAGAAAAGTTCGGGTGCTGCCCAGGTGCTCCGCCAATGAGGGAACGGCAGCGTTCAGACTGGCAAAAAGAAAACCGCGGGACTCGCCAAAGCGCGCTACTGGCTTGAGTCCATGGTCGACTTCATCAAACGAATTGGGGTAACAACCGTCTTTTTTATCCTTAATATTCACATTGCGACCACCTGAGTCGTAGGCCCAGCCGTGGTAACTGCAGACATGGAATTTGGCATTGCCGGCCATGTGATGGCAAACCACGGCGCCACGATGGCGGCAGGTATTGAGAAAAGCGCCCAGCGTGCCATCGGCATCGCGCATCAGCAGCACCGGTTGCCGACCAACCCAGGTGGTCAAATAATCATGCGGTTGGGGCACTTGCGAGGCAAGGCCAAGAAAGACCCAACTTCCCTCGAAAATATGCCGCATCTCGAGTTCAAACAAGTCCTTGTCCCGAAACAAATCCCGATGCACCTGGAACTCGTTGCTCCCGGGCTGGTCGACGATGAGTTTTTTTAATTCAGAAAATTCCAAGAGTCTCTCCGGCTTGCGGCTGTAGCTGTGCCTCTCATTTATGGCACAAAGTGAGCCTTTGTCTATGCTCGATTACCCCCAAACGATGCTACTTCTCCCGCTACAATCTGATGCGCACGCGGGTGTAGTTCAATGGCAGAACTTTTGCTTCCCAAGCAAATAGCGTGGGTTCGATTCCCATCACCCGCTCCAAATTTTCTGTTCCAAATCTCAAAAGGCCCTGATCAGGGCTTTTTTTACGATTGCGAGTTCCGAAAGTCTGAGGCCTGGGCTCCAACCTGTGTACGCGCAGGCGTTTGGCGTGGATGGCTACTCGCCTTTGCCTTGGCCTCAAATCTTGAACGACTCCAGCGATTCAGGTGCAAACAATTCTTGTGGCTCCAGTAAACGCTTGGACAGGCCTTGTTCGAAGTGGTACCGTAA
>CAXNKH010000238.1:0-3337 GCA_964202765.1 Burkholderiales bacterium
CCATAGGGCCGACTGATGGCTTGCATCAGCTTTTCCTTTTCTTCGTCTTCGTAACCCAGGGCTGTAATTCCAAATTTGGCGCTGTTGGGGTCCAGTATCCGGATCACTATTTTTTCGCCAAACAGGGTGGGCAAGGAACTCACCCGAAAATCGACCACGCGATCGGGGCCGATCTTGAGCTTCATGCGACCGTCCTGCGGCACCCGTTTTTCCGAAATATCCATCTTCGAGATGACTTTGATGCGGGAAGCCAGTTTTGCTTTGATCGATATGGGTGGCGAGGCAATTTCTTGCAGCTCGCCATCGATCCGGAAGCGGACCCGATAATTGGTTTCGTAGGGTTCGAAATGCAAATCAGAGGCCCGCATCAAGACGGCGTCGTGCAGCATTTTTTGCAAAAATTTGACCACTGGAGCGTCATCGACTTCGGCGCTCGAGACTTCGGCGGTCTCGTTATCCGATTCGACGGAAGCCTCGTCAAAAACAAACTTACTACCAGTGATGCTGTCTATCGCGTCGGTCGCTGTGCTGGAGTGAGCTTTGACCATTTTGTGCAATTTGTCGTATTCGGCAATCACCCAATCCACGCCGAGCGAGGTGGAAAATTTGATTTTTCCTGCGACCTCAAGGTCCGACGGGTCGGCGGTAGCAACCAGCAGACGATTTTTGCGACGTCCCAGGACGACCAAGCGATAGGACAAGCAAAGCCGGTCATCCAGCAGGCCGCGCGGCAAGGATTGCGGATCGAGTGCGTTCAAATCGATCAGGGGTGCTGCGAACGCGCTCGACATGGTGTGCGCCAGCTCAAAAGAAGAAATGACACCGGATGCAATCAATTCGTCTATGAAGGTGGTGCGGTTGGATCTGGCTTTGCGCTGGATATCCTCAGCGGCCTTCTGCTCGAGCTTGCCAGCCAGAAGCAGGGCGCGGCCTAACCCGGGAACCCCACCGGGCGCAGATTCTAGGTTGGAGGTGTAGAAGACTGATGCCATGACCCTGAAATGTACTATGTCCCGCCCATGGACTACAGAGGGGGCCCCTGGAGGGCGCTTCTAGGGACTTCGCAAGGCCTGCTAGATAGTCGTTGTTGGCGCCGACGCTGCATTTACTCAGGGGGGTGCCGATTTCCGCTGACCCACCTCTGCGGTAGGGAGGGCCGCTCGGCCCAACGATTCCAGCCTCTTTGGCCTGGGGCAGTCAAAATCGGCCTGGGTCAAAAGGTCATCGGCCGCAACATTTCTCCTTAGAGGCCTTTGTACTGGCTATTGGTCGGAATGAGAGGATTCGAACCTCCGACCCCTTCGTCCCGAACGAAGTGCGCTACCAGGCTGCGCCACATTCCGGTGACTTTTCTCAGGCCCCCGCGTCAATACTGACGCTCAAGCAACTGGGTGGCTAATTGTATCAAACAGGAGCGATGCAGCCCCGACGGAAGGCGCCCGGCCGCGGCGGTGGCACTCTGAGCCTCGCGCATGGCTGCCTGCTGGGCGACCACCAGCGCACCAGTGTCCTTAACGATGTTAAGGATCTGGGTGAGTTGGGAGGCATCGCCAGTTTGGAGCGCAGTTTTGATCAGGTCTTGTTGAGCCGGTGTCCCCCTTTGCATGGCGATGATCAGGGGCAGGGTGGTCTTGCCCTCTCGCAGGTCGTCACCCAGACTTTTCCCCATCACGGCCGCGTCACCGGTGTAATCCAGGATGTCGTCAATGATCTGAAAAGCGGTACCCAGCCCTTGGCCATACTCGGCGCATGCTTCTTGCATTTCCAGGCTCGCCCCTGCCAAGATGGCGCCGACTCTGGCACTGGCCTCGAACAGTTTGGCTGTTTTGGAGCGAATCACCTTCAGGTAGCCTGGCTCATCGAGGTTGGGGTTGTGCATATTCATGAGTTGTTGCACTTCTCCCTCGGCGATCACGTTGGTGGCATCCGCCAGGACCTGAAGGATCGCCATGCTTTGGGCTTGCACCATGATCTGAAAAGCACGGGAATACAAAAAGTCGCCAACCAAGACGCTGGCTGAGTTACCAAATAGCTGGTTGGCCGTGACTTTGCCCCGGCGCAGGGAAGAGTCGTCGACCACATCATCGTGCAGCAAGGTGGCTGTGTGGATGAATTCGACGACGGCTGCGAGTTTGAAGCGTTGTTCGCTCTGACTACCCAAGGCGCCACAGGTCAGCAAAAGTAAAGCGGGTCGCAGCCGTTTGCCGCCAGAGGCGATGAGGTAATGGGCCACTTGCCCGACCAGCGGAATTTCGGAGGCTAGACTTTGGGCGATCACCTGATCGACCAGGCGCATCTCGTGGGCAATGAGCGTGAGCGGATTGGCTGCGTTGGGTGGGCTGGCTTGCACAATGAAATGCCTAAAAAGTGGGCTGATTATAAAGAGGTGGCCAGGGCCTAGTCCCACCTTGGCCAAGGGCCGCCATCAATTTGGTAGGCCGTGCTATACTTTAGGGCTATGTGAAAATTCGTTCCCAGAGCTAAATTGAAGAGGTCAATATGTACGCGGTCATAAAAACCGGTGGCAAGCAATATCGGGTTGCGGCTGGTGAAAAAATTAAAGTAGAACAGATTGCTGCGGATGTAGGCCAAGAGATTGTGATCGACCAGGTTCTGGCAGTCGGTAGCGGCGCAGACGTGAAGGTTGGCACACCCTTGGTGTCCGGGGCGACGGTGACGGCCACGGTGCTTTCACAAGGCAAGCACGACAAAGTGCGCATTTTTAAAATGCGTCGTCGCAAGCATTACCAAAAACGTCAAGGGCATCGCCAGCAGTTCACCGAATTGCAAATCAGCGCGATCTCTGCATAACAACTGTTTTGAGAGTCGTTTTTGACGTTACTCTCATTTGACTAAAGGAAAAAAGTCATGGCACAGAAAAAAGGCGGCGGCTCTACGCGAAATGGGCGCGATTCTCAGCCCAAAATGCTTGGTGTGAAAGCGTTTGGCGGTGAACTGATCAGTGCTGGTGCCATCATCGTGCGCCAGCGCGGTACCAAGTTCCACCCCGGTACCAATGTCGGTATCGGCAAGGATCACACCCTGTTTGCGTTGGTTGAAGGCCATGTGTCTTTCGCCATCAAGGGTGCGCTGAACAAACACACGGTGCATGTGACTTCGGCCTGATCCGAACTTCTCCCACGCAAAACCCTGCGCACTGCGCGGGGTTTTTCGTTTATAAGTCCAACCTATTGCTGAGAATTTTCACCCATGAAATTCGTTGATGAAGCCTATATCGACATCTCTGCTGGAGATGGCGGAAATGGCTGCGTCTCGTTTCGTCATGAGAAATACAAGGAGTTTGGCGGCCCGAATGGGGGCGATGGGGGCCGTGGCG
>CAXNKH010000239.1:0-3334 GCA_964202765.1 Burkholderiales bacterium
CGCGGCGGCTGCGCATGGAGACAGCTGCAACGGCCTAATACTATTCAGTTGAGGACAGAGCTGGTTCGCTTCGCGTAACTGCGGACTGTCCCACAAGGTTTCAGGAAACGACGCGCACCATCTCCAGGCACTTGTTGGAGTAACCCCACTCGTTGTCGTACCAGCTCACCAGTTTGACAAAAGTGCTGTCCAGCGCAATGCTGGCGTCGGCGTCAAAAATGGAGGTGCGGGTGTCGCCCCGGAAGTCGGTAGCGACCACCTTGTCTTCGGTGTAACCCAGGATGCCCTTGAGCGCGCCCTGGCTTTGCGCCTTCATCTCGGCACAGATTTCGGTCATCGTCGCGGGGTTGTTCAACTCACAAGTCAGGTCCACCACCGACACGTCGCTGGTCGGCACACGAAACGACATGCCGGTGAGCTTCTTGTTGAGCTCAGGAATCACCACGCCCACAGCCTTGGCCGCACCCGTGCCAGAAGGAATGATGTTTTCCAGAATGCCACGGCCACCGCGCCAGTCTTTGTTGCTCGGGCCATCGACCGTTTTTTGCGTGGCGGTGGCAGCGTGCACGGTGGTCATGAGGCCGCGCTTGATGCCCCATTTGTCATGCATCACCTTGGCCAGCGGGGCCAAGCAATTGGTGGTGCACGATGCGTTGGAGATGATGGCTTGACCCGCGTAGGTTTTGTCGTTCACGCCAAAGACGAACATCGGTGTGTCGTCTTTCGATGGCGCCGAAAAGATGACTTTTTTAGCACCAGCAGCCAAATGTTTTTCGCCGGAGGCTTTGTCCAAGAACAGGCCGGTGGCCTCGATCACCACGCCGGCGCCAACCTCATTCCACTTGAGGTTGATCGGGTCACGCTCTTGCGTCAAGCGGATTTTTTTGCCGTTGATGATCAGGGTATTGCCCTCAACCGACACCTCTCCCTTGAAGCGGCCATGGACCGAGTCGTACTGCAGCATATACGCCAGGTAGTCGGGCTCCAGCAGGTCGTTGATGGCAACCACTTCGATGTCTTGAAAGTTCTGCAAAGCCGAGCGCAACACATTACGTCCGATACGGCCAAAGCCGTTGATGCCGATTTTGATGGTCATGTTTTTCTCTTGAAACGTTGCTAGAAATTATTTGGCCAACACCGCTTGCACGGTATGGGCCACATTCTCAGGTGTGAAACCAAAGTGCTTGAACAGTACCGGGGCCGGGGCCGACTCGCCGTAGCTGTCAATGCCGACCACGGCGGCGCAGCCATATTTCCACCAGCCGTCGGTCACCCCCATTTCGACCGCAATGCGTGGCAACTTGGCCGGCAGCACCAGGGTCTTATAGGCTTGGGTTTGCTGGTCAAAGGTGGTGGTGCTGGGCATGGAGACCACGCGAACGGCAATTTTTTGCGCTGCCAGCAGTTCTTGTGCCTTGAGCGCGAGCTGCACTTCGGAGCCAGTGGCGATGATCACGGCTTGGGGCTTTTTGTGCAGACCCACTTCGCTTGGCTCGGCCAACACATAAGCGCCGCGGCTGACCTCGCCTAAATCGTGTTTGGGCGCATAGGGCAGATTCTGGCGCGACAGCAACAACGCCGTTGGCTTGTTCTTGTTTTGCAAAGCCACGGCCCAGGCCACGGCGGTTTCAGCCGTGTCGGCCGGCCGCCAAACGTCCAGGTTAGGGATCAGGCGCAGACTGGCGGCATGCTCGATCGACTGGTGGGTCGGCCCATCTTCGCCCAGACCAATCGAATCATGGGTGAACACATGAACCACCCGCAGCTTCATCAGTGCCGCCATGCGAATGGCATTGCGGCTGTAGTCGCTAAAGGTCAGGAAAGTGCCGCCGTAAGGAATGTAGCCGCCGTGCAGGGCGATGCCATTCATCACTGCAGCCATGCCAAATTCGCGCACGCCGTAGTTGATGTGGCGTCCGCCGTTGCCCTTGCCCGCTGCATCAAAGCGCAGGCTGGGCGTGCTCTTGGTGTTGGTCAGGTTCGATCCCGTCAAGTCGGCCGAGCCGCCCAGCATTTCAGGCAGGGCTGCGGTGAAGGCTTCGAGCGCCAGCTGCGAGGCTTTGCGTGAAGCCACGGTCTCGGCCTTGCTGTGCGCGCCTAGCACCGTGTCCACCGCCACCTGGGCGAAGCTCTTCGGCAACTCGCCTTTCATGCGCCGAACAAAAGCCAATGCCATCTCAGGGTAGGCTGCTTTGTAGGCCGCGAATTGGGTATTCCAGCTTGCTTCCGCAACTGCGCCGGCGTCCTTGGCATCCCAGGCGGCGTAAACCTCTTGCGGAATCACAAACGGCGGATGCTGCCAGTCCAGAGCGTCCCGGGTCAGCTTGATTTCTTCTGCGCCCAGGGGTTCGCCGTGGGCCTTGGCGGTGTTGGCTCGATTGGGTGAGCCCTTGCCGATATGGGTTTTGCAAACGATCAGGGTTGGCTTGTCGAAGGCTGTTTTGGCTTCGGCAATCGCCTGGGTCACCAGGGCCGCATCGTGACCATCAATCGGGCCAATCACGTCCCAGCCACAGGCGGCAAAACGCTGCGCCGTGTTGTCAATAAACCAAGGAGCGACCTGGCCGTCAATCGAGATCCCGTTGTCGTCGTACAGGGCAATCAGTTTGTTGAGCTTCCAGGCGCCAGCCAGTGCCACGGCCTCATGGCTGATGCCCTCCATCAGACAACCATCACCCAGAAACACATAGGTGTAGTGGTTGACGATGTCGTGCTTAACTTCCCCTTCACTGCGGTTGAACTCCTGCGCCAGCAGCTTCTCAGCCAGCGCCATACCCACAGCGTTGGTGAGTCCCTGGCCCAGGGGGCCGGTGGTGGTTTCCACCCCCGGGGTAACGCCTACTTCAGGGTGCCCAGCCGTCTTGCTGTTCAACTGGCGGAAATTTTTCAGCTCGCGCATCGGCAGTTTGTAGCCGCTCAGGTGCAGCAAGGCGTACAACAACATCGAGCCGTGGCCGTTGGACAAAACAAATCGGTCTCGGTCAAACCAGTTGGGGTTGGTGGGCGAGTGTTTGAGGTGGTTGCCCCACAAGGCCACCGCCATGTCGGCCATTCCCATCGGCGCACCAGGATGGCCCGAATTGGCTTGCTGTACTGCGTCCATGGCCAGGACGCGAATGGCGTTGGCCATGGTGGCGTTGTTAGATTGGCTGATGCTTGATGTGTCGGACATGGTTGCGCTAACTCCGGGAGCGAATCTTGAAGGGGTCGGGGGTGAAGGCCGCTATTTTACCGGGCCTGCAAAGGCTTATTGGCTACACTGCCAGCATGCATAGTTTTAGCCCGCTTTCAAGCACCCTGGCGCGCGCCATGATTTTGGCAGCAGGTCGCGGCG
>CAXNKH010000240.1:0-3312 GCA_964202765.1 Burkholderiales bacterium
GTTTGAGCATAGAGCTTTCGGATGTCAATCACGTCCGGGCCGACATTGCCGTGATAAACAGGGAAATCGATGCTCGGGCTGCCGTTGCTGAACGACAGGGTGGCTTTATGGTCAGCTAGTTTCATTTCATTACCTCTTAGCGTTTTCTCTCAACATACTCAGAACTTCGGATACATCGACTCGATCAAGCGCTGGATCGATTTGGGCCAGGGTTTGACGGCCCAGGAACAGATCCAGCAAATCGTTGTCACTCAAATCCATCAATACAGCCAAGGCCTGCGCTTGTCGCTGATTCAAACAAGCCTGGAACTTTCTGAAAAAGCGTTCAATGAAAATATCATTTTCTAACAAACCGCGGCGACAGCGCCATTTCAGTTTGCTCAATGCTCTTTCATCAATCAGTTGTTCGGTCATGCGACTGTTTTCCCGTCGCTTTTAAACGGTTCGCAGCACCATCATTTCCTTGATCTTACCGATCGCCAGGGTCGGGTTCAGTCCCTTGGGGCAAACATCGACACAGTTCATGATGGTGTGGCAGCGGAACAAGCGGTAGGGATCCTCCAGATTGTCAAGTCGCTCGGCCGTGGCCTGATCGCGACTGTCGGCAATAAAGCGGTAGGCCTGCAGCAATCCGGCAGGGCCGACAAACTTGTCGGGATTCCACCAGAAACTCGGGCAACTGGTGGAGCAGCTGGCGCACAAAATGCACTCGTACAGGCCATTGAGTTCGTCACGTTCTTGCGGGCTTTGTAGGCGCTCTTTCTCGGGCGGCACCGTGTCGTTAATCAAATAGGGCTTGATTGAGTTGTACTGCTTGAAGAACTGTGTCATGTCCACGATCAGGTCGCGGATCACAGGCAGACCAGGCAACGGTTTAAGCGTAATCGGACCTTTGAGCGTGAGCATATTGGTCAGGCAGGCCAAACCATTCTTGCCGTTGATGTTCATCGCGTCGGAGCCACACACTCCTTCGCGGCAGGAGCGGCGAAAAGAAATGGCCGGATCAATGGCTTTGAGCTTCATCAGGACATCGAGCAACATGCGTTCGCTACCGTCGAGTTCGACCTCGATGGTTTGCATATAGGGCTTGGTATCTTGGTCCGGGTCGTAGCGGTAGATATGAAAAATACGCGTTTGCATGGCAATCCTTTTAATCAGTTGGGGACAGAGCTAGGGGTCTGTCCCGCAAGTTTCAATCAAGTTGGGGTCAGAAAGTACGGACTTTCAGTGGCACCGAATCGACTGTCAGCGGCTTCATCTGTACGGGCTTGTAGCTCAAGCGGTTGCCCTCGCTGTACCACAGGGTGTGCTTGTGCCACTGCGCATCGTTGCGACCATTGGGGTGTTCCGGGGAGTCGCCGTAGTCGTCCACCGTGTGCGCGCCGCGGCTCTCGTGGCGGGCGGCTGCTGAGACGATGGTGGCTTCGGCCGCTTCGATCAGGTTTTCAACTTCCAGTGCCTCAATTCGTGCGGTATTGAACACCTTGGACTTGTCCTTCAGGCCAATCGCATTGACACGATCCCGCAAGGCCTTCATTTTTTCAACGCCCTGGTCCATGGTGGCCTGGGTTCGGAACACCCCCGCATGCTGCTGCATGGTGTCGCGCAAGTCGTTGGCCACATCTTGTGCGTATTCGCCGCTGCTGGCGTTGTCCAAGCGCAAGAGTCGGGCCAGGGTTTTGTCGGTAGCGTCAGGGGGCAAGGGCTTGTGGTTCTGGCTCTTGTGGTTGAACTCTACGATATGGTTGCCTGCTGCGCGACCGAACACCAGCAAGTCCAGCAGCGAATTGGTACCCAGTCGGTTTGCGCCGTGCACGCTGACGCAGGAGCATTCACCGACCGCATAGAGGCCGTTGACCACCGAGTTGTCAATGCCGTTGGCCGGCACCACCACCTGGCCGTTGATGTTGGTCGGGATACCCCCCATCTGGTAGTGGATGGTCGGCACCACGGGAATCGTTTCCTTGGTGATGTCGACGTTGGCGAAGTTGTGGCCGATCTCGAAGACGCTGGGCAGGCGCTTCATGATGGTCTGAGCGCCCAGGTGCGTCAGGTCGAGTTGGATGTAGTCCTTGTTCGGCCCGCAGCCCCGACCTTCCTTGATCTCCTGGTCCATGCAGCGCGAGACGAAGTCGCGCGGCGCCAGGTCCTTCAAGGTCGGCGCATAGCGCTCCATGAAGCGCTCGCCGTTGACGTTGCGCAGGATCGCACCCTCGCCGCGGCAGCCTTCGGTGAGCAGCACGCCGGCGTTGTGCACGCCGGTGGGGTGGAACTGCCAGAACTCCATGTCTTCGAGCGGGATGCCGGCGCGCGCTGCCATACCCAAGCCGTCTCCGGTGTTGATGAAGGCATTGGTCGAGGCAGCAAAAATACGGCCAGCACCCCCCGTGGCCAGCAGCGTGGTCTTGGCTTGCAGGATATGAATGTCACCGGTTTCCATTTCCAATGCGCTGACGCCGACCACATCGCCCTCGGCATCGCGAATCAGATCAAGCGCCATCCACTCGACGAAAAAGCTAGTTTTGGCTTGCACGTTCTGCTGGTACAGCGTGTGCAACATGGCGTGTCCGGTGCGGTCGGCTGCAGCGCAGGCGCGCTCCACGGGTTTTTCACCATAGTTGGCGGTGTGGCCACCAAACGGACGTTGGTAAATGGTGCCGTCGGGGTTGCGGTCAAACGGCATCCCCATGTGCTCCAGGTCATAGACCACCTTGGGCGCCTCGCGGCACATGAATTCGATCGCATCCTGGTCGCCCAGCCAGTCCGAACCTTTGACCGTGTCATAGAAATGGTAGTGCCAGTTGTCGTCATTCATGTTGCCCAGTGAGGCACCAATACCGCCTTGAGCGGCCACGGTGTGGGAACGGGTCGGGAAGACTTTGGACAACACCGCCACATTCAAACCAGCGCGGGCCAGTTGCAGTGAAGCACGCATGCCAGAGCCACCAGCGCCAATGATGACGACGTCAAATTTACGTTTGCTAACAGAATATGCCATGTCTTAGAGTCTCCACAGGACTTGAATCGCCCAGCCGGCACATGCCACCAGCCAGACCAGGGTGAATACTTGCAAGGACAGTCGCAGCCAGGTGGCCTTGATGTAGTCCATCCAGATGTCGCGCATGCCAACCCAGACGTGCATGATCAAGGCGACGATGACGGCAAAAGTAAGGGCCTTCATCCATTGCGGCGAAAAAATACCGGCCCACAAGTCGTAACCGACAGGACCGCGGCTCATGAGCACCTGAGCCAGCACCAGCAGGGTGAACAACGCCAAGATGGCGGCTGTGGCGCGTTGGGCCAGCCAGTCGC
>CAXNKH010000241.1:0-3279 GCA_964202765.1 Burkholderiales bacterium
ACGTCAGCGCGAAAGAGCAAAACAGTGGTGTTCAGGCCCAGATTGATGTCAAACCCTCGTTTGGCTTGGCCGACGAGCAAATTGCGCACATGCTGCAAGACAGTTTCTCGACGGCTGAGCAGGACATGCGAGCCCGTGCACTGGCAGAAGCCCGACTTGACGGTGATCGCATGCTGTTGGCAACACGCAGCGCCCTCAATGCCGATGGTGATCTGCTGTCGGCCGACGAGTTGGCCCTTATGGAGGACCTGATGACCGCTGTCGTGGCTGCACGTACGCTGGAAGATGTGGTGGCAATTGAAGCGGCAAGCGAAACTCTGGCCCAGGGCACCGAGGCTTTTGCTGCACTTCGAATGAACCGGGGCATTCAAAAAGCACTGGCCGGGAAAAATATTCAAACAATTTAAAATTGTGCATGGTCCGCCCCAGCGCTGCACGGCCCTTAATTGACTCAAAATGCCTATTATCAAAATTCTTCCTCACCCCGAGTACTGCCCGCAGGGTGCAGAAATCCAAGCCTCAGTTGGCACATCGATTTGTGAAGCCTTATTGGAGAATCACATCAATATCGAGCACGCTTGCGATATGAGCTGTGCTTGCACCACTTGTCATGTGGTGGTGCGCGAAGGCTTCAGCTCCCTCAATGAGATGGACGAAAACGAAGAAGACTTGCTGGACCGGGCTTGGGGGCTGGAACCCGACTCACGACTGAGCTGCCAAGCATTTTTAGCGCATAAAGACGTGGTGGTTGAGATACCCAAGTACTCGATCAATCACGCTAAAGAGAATCATTGACCTGGCTTTGGTGAGCATAATCGGCGGATGCGTCAAATTTTCCTCGATACCGAAACCACAGGCCTGTCTGCCGAAAACGGCGACCGGATCATTGAAATTGGCTGCGTCGAGTTGGTCAATCGCAAGCTTACCGGCAACAATAAACATTTCTATCTGAACCCGGGGCGTGACAGCCACGAGGACGCACTCAAGGTGCATGGCATCAGCAATGAATTTTTGCGCGACAAGCCCAAGTTTGGAGCCATAGCCGATGAGCTTCTGTACTACTTGCGAGATGCTGAGGTCATCATTCACAACGCCCAGTTCGACGTGGGTTTTCTCAACAAAGAACTTGAGCTAATTGGAAAATCGAGCTTCAACAAGTACATCGCTAGCGTGCTCGATACCTTGGTCATGGCCAAGGAAATGTACCCCGGGAAACGCAACTCTCTGGATGCCTTGTGCGATCGGCTTGGGGTTGACAATTCAAGCCGTACCTTGCACGGGGCCTTGTTGGACGCGGAGCTGTTGGCCGATGTCTACATCAACCTGACCCGTGGCCAGGATGCTTTCCTGATGGAAGACACCAACACCCCTGTGATTTACGGTGATACGCCTTCAATCGACCTCCATGAATTTGAATTGGCAGTAATCGCAGCCAATGAACAGGAACTGGCGGCACACGACGAGGTGCTTAAACAGCTCGACCAAGCCAGTGGCGACAAGACAGTGTGGCGCGTGGAGGCTTGATTTATGCCATAATATAAAGCTTTCCTAGGGCTGGAAAACTGATGAAAATCAGTGAACAATTCAGGGCGGTTAGCTCAGGGGTAGAGCACTGCATTCACACTGCAGGGGTCGCAAGTTCGAAACTTGCACTGCCCACCAATTTATTGGTTATAGATCAAGGACTTACGTTAAATCGTGAGTCCTTTTTTGTTGCTGGTGTCCTGAAATGCCCTAAACCCCTGTTTCAGGGCATCACTTAGCGCAGCTTTTGCGTTCCCGTTTGTCCGTATCCGCCTGCGGGAAATCGATGAAATCAATCTATTTTTATAATCTGGCAAAAATAAGGCCTCTCCTGCCTCGCAGGTTCGGGTGACGGGCTGTGATAAGGTCGCCGGGATTCGAAACAAATTGCTAACAACACAAGATCCAGGGGAGCTAAATGAGTGACATGCTTTTTGAGGTGCCTAAAACGGTGGAGGCTGCAGTTGCGCTGCTCTCCGAATCGAAAGGACGGACAAAAATACTGGCCGGTGGAACCGACCTGTTGATTCAGATGAAAACTGGCCGGATCGCGCCGAAGCTCGTGATCGATATCAAGAGCATCCCGGAGCTGACAGCCATCACGGTTGAAGCTGGAGCATTTCGCTTTGGCTCAGCGGTCACCTGCATGGAATTGGTCGAACATGAATCCTTCTCCAAGAGCTGGCCTGGCCTGACCGAGGCGGCCATGCTGATCGGTTCGACCCAGATCAAGGGCCGCGCCACGGTGGGCGGCAACCTGTGCAATGCTTCTCCTGCGGCCGACAGCACACCGGCCTTGATCGCTGCCGGCGCATTGGCCTGCGTGGTGGGCCCGAATAGCCGGCGTGAGGTTCTGGTTGAGGATATCGTTACCGGACCCGGCAAGACCTCGCTCACCCAGGGCGAAATCGTGGCTTCTTTTTTGCTGCCCAAGCGAGCGCCAAATTCTGGTGACGCTTACGTGCGTTTCACCCCACGCACCGAGATGGATATTGCGGTTGTAGGCGTCGGCGTTAATTTCACCCTGAACGAAGCAGGCATCTGTATTGCGGCCCGGGTCGGACTCGGTGCTGTTGCTGAGCGCCCTTTGCTGGTGCCGGCAGCAGCAAAGGCGCTGATTGGCACCCGGATTGACGTGCAAGCGTTGGCAGCGCTGGCTGCTGCGGTCAGCGCGGCCTGCCGCCCGATTGACGACAAGCGCGGAACCAAAGAATTTCGAATCAAGGTGGCTGGCGTCATGGCGCGCCGAGCTGCTGCAATTGCGCTCGACAGAGCAAGGAGTAAGAACTGATGGCCAAGCACCATGTCACCACGATTCTCAACGGCAATCCCGTTGAATTCCTGTGCCAACCCAACCAAACACTGCTGGATGTGTTACGAGACGATTTGCATTTGACCGGAACCAAAGAAGGTTGTGGTACGGGCGACTGCGGGGCCTGTAGCGTCACCCTCAATTCGCGCCTGGTGTGCTCATGCCTGGTGTTGGGTGTTGAAGCCGAAGGAAAGACTATACAAACGATTGAGGGAATGGCCGACGGTGAGAATCTGCATGTCTTGCAGCGCAAGTTCCTCGAACATGCGGCCCTGCAATGCGGTATTTGCACGCCAGGGGTTCTGATTGCAGCACGCTCGCTGTTGGAGCGCAACCCTGACCCAAGTGAAGAAGAGGTTCGTTTCTGGTTGGCCGGCAATCTGTGCCGCTGCACTGGTTACAACAAAATCATTGAGGCGGTGATGGATGCTGCCAGTGAAATG
>CAXNKH010000242.1:0-3263 GCA_964202765.1 Burkholderiales bacterium
CCACTGCTCTGATGCTGGGCCTGTTGCTGGCCAGTTGCACCCGGGCTTGCTGGAAACCGGGGTTGCCCGTGCTCTGGCTGGCCGTACTCGCCTGCTTCTTCACCCTGATGTACGGCAACATCCTGGGTTTGAATCGGGTCGAGACCGACCGCTGGGGCGGCCTGCCGCTCACCATTTTGCTGGCCTCACTCTCCATCGTCATGGCCTTTCCCCTGGCCCTGCTGCTGGCGCTGGGACGGCGCTCCAATCTTCCTGCGATTCGAAGTTTCTGCACGGTTTACATTGAACTGATTCGCGGCGTTCCGCTGATCTCCGTGCTGTTCATGGCCTCGTTCATGTTTCCGCTGTTCATGCCGCCGGGTTTTGGCATCGATGTGCTGATTCGGGTGCTGGCCGGTATCACCCTGTTTGCAGCGGCCTACATGGCCGAGGTGGTGCGCGGCGGACTGCAGGCGATTCCCAGAGGACAAATCGAGGCCGCCGCCACGTTAGGCCTGTCTTACTGGCAGACCCAGCGCAAGATCGTGCTGCCGCAAGCCCTGGCCATGGTGGTGCCGAGCTTAATGAACAACTTCATCTCGATTTTCAAAGACACTTCGCTGGTCACCATCGTTAGCCTGTATGAGCTCACCGGCGCATTGGGACTGGCGCTGAACTCGGACGCCAACTGGCGGCCCTACAAGATCGAGGGCTACTTGTTCATCACCCTGATTTATTTCGCGTTCTGTTTTTCCATGTCACGCTACAGCCACTGGGTCGAACAACAGCTCAGTCAAAGCAAGCAACGCTAAGTCGCGCCCCTTTTCAAATCCCCAACATGTCCGAACCCATCATTCGCTTCGACCAGGTCAACAAGTGGTATGGCAATAATTTTCATGTCCTCAAGGACATCGATCTGAGCATCGCGCAGGGCGAAAAAATCGTGATCTGCGGTCCTTCAGGCTCGGGCAAATCGACGCTGATTCGCTGTATCAACTGGTTGGAACAACACCAACAAGGGTGCTTGAGCGTGGATGGCGTCGAACTCAAGGACGATGTCTTGGTGATTGATGCGGTGCGCAAAAAAGTCGGCATGGTGTTTCAGCAGTTCAATCTGTTTCCCCACCTCAGCGTGCTGGAGAACCTCACCCTGTCTCCGATGTGGGTCGGCAAGCTGCCGAAAAAGCAAGCCGAAGAAAAAGCCATGCGGCAACTCGAGCGCGTCCAAATTGCCGAGCAGGCCCACAAATACCCCTTGCAGCTCTCGGGCGGACAGCAGCAGCGGGTAGCGATCGCCCGAGCCCTGTGCCTGACGCCCAAGATCATGTTGTTTGACGAGCCAACCTCGGCACTCGATCCCGAAATGATCAAGGAAGTGCTCGACGTGATGGTTGGACTCGCCGACCAGGGCATCACCATGATTTGCGTCACGCACGAAATGGGCTTTGCCAAGGCCGTGGCCGACCGGGTGGTCTTCATGGACCAGGGCCAGATCGTCGAGCAAAATAACCCACACGACTTTTTCAACCACCCCCAAAACGAACGCAGCCGCGACTTTCTCTCCAAGATTTTGGGGCATTAATGAAACAAGTTGCGACACTGCTGGCCGCCCTGATCCTGTGCTGTGGTGCGTTGGCCCAGGGCTTTCCAAGCAAGGCCATCCGGATCGTGGTCGGCTTTCCTGCCGGTGGTCCGCTGGACCAGCATGCGCGATTGTTGTCCGACAAGCTGCAAAGCGTGCTGGGCCAGCCGGTCCTGATTGATTACAAGGCCGGTGCCGGCGGCACGGTCGGGGCCCAGGACGTCATGAAAGCGGCCCCCGACGGCCACACCCTGATGCTGGCCAATACCGGCGTGATGGTGATCAACCCCGCGCTCTACACCAAATTGCCCTATGCCACGCTCAGGGATTTTGTTCCGGTGGCACGGACCGCAATGCAGCCGCTGGCGTTGCTGGTCAACCCCAAGGTGCCGGTCAACAGCTTGCAACAGTTCGTCAGTTACACCAGAGAGCGACCCGGCCAGATCAACTACGGCTCGGCCGGTAACGGAGGCATCAGCCACCTGGTGCCTGAGATGTTCAAAAACGAGACGGGCCTGTTCATGGTTCACATTCCCTATCGGGGCAGCGCACCTGCTTTCACCGATTTGATGGCCGGCCAGGTGCAGTTCATGGCCGAGTCGATTCCCCAGGCTGCGGCCTACCACAAGCAGGGCAGGGTCCGGGCGCTGGCAGTAACCAGCCGAGAACGCAACCCCGCTTTGCCTGATGTGCCAACGGTGATGGAAACAGGGATCAAGAATTTTGAAGTGGTGGGCTTTTATGGTTTCCTGGCACCCGCCGCAACGCCCAAAGACGTCATCGCCAAATTGAGCGAAGCTTTTCGCCAGGTACTGAGCCTGCCGGAGATTCGCAACCGCATGATCACCCAGGGCGCCGACCCGGCCTTTCTCGGTGCCGATGAGTTTGCCCTCTTCCTCGCCAGCGAAATGCCGCGCTGGGCCGATGCGGTGAAAAAATCGGGTGCCAGGCTCGATTAATCAGCGCCATGATCCAAGCCCAGACCTACCCCGGCAGCCTGTGTGATGTGGCAGGCATCACGGTCGGCCACTACACCGATGAGCGCAGGCCCACAGGTTGCAGCGTGGTGATCGCTGCCGAAGGCGCAGTCGCAGGTGTTGATGTGCGCGGCGGCGCACCGGGCACCCGAGAGACCGATTTGCTCGACCCCTCCAAGCTGATCGACAAGGTTCACGCCGTGCTGTTATCTGGCGGCAGCGCCTGGGGGCTCGACGCCGCCAGCGGTGTGATGCAGTGGCTCGAAGAAATGGGTATTGGTTTGCAAACCGGCCATGGCATGGTACCGATCGTTCCGGCCGCCGTGGTGTTCGACCTGGGTGTGGGCGATGCGCGAATCCGTCCCGACGCCAGGGCCGGCTACCAGGCCTGTGTTCATGCCAGCCGCAAACCTGTGGCCCAGGGCAATGTGGGTGCTGGTGCTGGCGCTCTGATCGGGAAATTGTTTGGTCTGCAGCACGCCATGAAGGGCGGTGTTGGCACTGCCTCGATCAGCCAGGACGGCATCACCGTGGCGGCCCTGGTGGTTTGCAACGCCATGGGCGATGTGATCGATCCCGGCACAGGTCAAACCGTTGCGGGGGCCCGCAGCGCCGATGGCCGCACCCTGCGCCACACGGTAGCGGCCATGCTCAGGGGTGATTCCGTCAAAAGCCCGCTGGCCGGGACCAACACCAGCATCGGCGTGATCGCCACCGACGCAGTG
>CAXNKH010000243.1:0-3259 GCA_964202765.1 Burkholderiales bacterium
GGATGATTTGTTAGGGGTGATTTTTTCCAGTTTTTGCATCGGCAAATAACAAAACTTTGCTTCGGAGCCGGGCTCAATGCCCCTCAAAGTCCATCAAAGTGAATAGGGGCAGACCGGCTAACTTAAGTTTTTGGGACCCGCCCAACTCCGGCAGATCCACAATAGCGGCACCCTCAAGCACCTGGGCGCCCAACCTTTCCAACAAGATTTTGCCCGCCATCATGGTGCCGCCCGTGGCGATCAGGTCGTCGATCAGCAGCACCTTGGTGCCAGCTTGGACGGCGTCGGCATGCAACTCAACCGTCGCGCTTCCGTATTCGAGTTCGTAAGTCTGGGCGACGGTTGTGAAAGGCAGTTTGCCCTTTTTTCGAATAGGAACAAAGCCGACATTGAGCTCATAAGCGATCACCGAACCCAAAATAAAACCGCGGGCATCAAGTCCGGCAACGCAGTCCGGTCGCAGCCGGGAATCCAGGTAGCGATGAACAAATGCGTCGATCAGAATGCGGAACAGAAGGGCGCTTTGCAGGATGGGCGTGATGTCCCGAAACTGAACACCGGGGACTGGCCAGTCGGGCACCGTACGGATATGGTCTTTGAGAAGCTGATAGGGACTTGACATGGCTTTGCGGGGTTCAGGGGCAGGATAGAGGGTGAGCGCCTTGTTAGCCGCCGAATAATTTGTCTTCAGCTCGAGACAGGGCCTCTATTTTGCCCGACAGCACCAAAACATCGCCTTCTGCAAACTCAGAGTCCTCGGTTAATGCGATGGTCTTGCCTGATTTGCGGCGCAAACTCAACAACCGAACCTCTGGCGCATGAAGGCGAAAGAAAGCCAGGGCCCGGCCCAGAGAATGCGCATCGCGTCCCAGCGTGAGGGTTGCCAGGCGATCGAGCTGAAGCTCATCAATAGAGTCGTCATCGACCCCGTGAAAATAACCGCGCAGCAATTGGTAGCGCGCATCGCGTTGATCCTGGACCCGGCGAATCACCCGGCGCAGGGGAACCCCAACCAAGGCCAAGGCATGACTGGCCAGCATCAAAGAGCCCTCAATCGTTTCGGGGACCACCTCACTGGCGCCGGCCTGAGTCAACTTTTCAAGATCGCGGTCATCTTTGGTTCTAACGATCACGGGGACCTGGGGCGCGTGGCTATGGACAAGGGACAGCACCCGCATCGCCCCCGGTGTATCGAGATAAGTCACCACAACGGCGCTGGCGCGGGCCAGTCCAGCGGCCATCAAGGCTTGCAAGCGTGCTGCATCGCCAAAAGCAACTGAGTCGCCAGCCGCAGCCGCTTGACGCACGCGGTCGGGGTCCAGATCAAGCGCCATGTAGGCGATATTTTCCTGCGCCAGCATGCGCGCCAGGTTCTGCCCACAGCGGCCATAGCCGCAAATGAGCACGTGCTTGTTCACATGGATAGATTTGCTAGCGATTTGGGTCAAATGCAGCGATTGCAACAACCACTCATTGGGGACAAAACGCATCACGATCGCGTTGCTGTAGTGGATGATGAGGGGGGTCGCCAACATGGAGAGCACCATGCTGGCCAGGATGGGGTTGAGCAGGCCAGGCGGAACCAGCTCATTTTTTTGGGCCAGAGAAAGCAACACAAACCCAAACTCGCCAGCTTGCGCCAAATACAAGCCGGTTCTTAGCGCTACGCCATGGCTGGCGCCAAAACTGCGGGCCAGCAAGGCCACCAGGGCCGCCTTGAAAAGTATCGGTACAGTCACCAGCAGCAACACCAAGCGCCAATGAACAAGCACCAAGTGCCAGTCCAACAGCATACCAATCGTGATGAAAAACAGACCGAGTAAGACGTCATGAAAGGGCCGAATATCCGTCTCAACCTGGTGCTTGAACTCGGTTTCAGAAATCAACATGCCCGCAATAAACGCACCCAGAGCCAGGCTTAGGCCGGCCAGTTCGGTGAGCCAAGCCAGGCCCAAGGTAATGAGCAGCAGGTTGAGAATGAAAAGCTCCTCGCTTTTGCGCCTAGCCACCAGGGTGAGCCACCAGCGCATCAGGTGCTTCCCTCCGATCAGGAGCAGGGTAATCAGCGCGGTGGCTTTCAGAGCCGCAGACAGGAGCGTTGGCAGCATGGCTTCGTTGGACGCGCCCAAGGCGGGAATCAGGAGCAGCAAGGGAACAACAGCCAGATCTTGAAACAGCAAGACGCCCATGATTCGCCCGCCGTGTTCGGACTCCATCTCGAGCCGCTCGGACATTTGCTTGACCACAATCGCCGTGCTGCTCATGGCCAGGACCCCGGACAAAGCCAAGGCTGTTTGCCAGTTGACAGACAAGAACTGGGGCAGCAACTGCGTCAAGACCAACATCGCCACGCTGGCCCCCACTATGGTGAAAGCGACCTGGCTCAAGCCCAGTCCAAAGACGTGAGTGCGGATGGCGCGAAGTTTGGCCAGATTGAACTCCAGGCCAATCACAAACATCAGAAACACCACACCAAATTCACCCAGATGGCGTACCGAATCCGAGTTTTTGGCCAGTGCAAGTGCATGCGGACCGATCAAGACGCCAACCACCAGATAGCCGAGCAAGGGAGGCAGTTTGAGGAAGCGGCAGACCACTACACCAAGCACAGCAGCCAGTAGGTACAGAAGGGTGAGTTCCAAGGCGGGCATACACTGATAGTAGCAAGCGCGACTCTGTCGATAAAATCAGACCATGACAAACCTAAATGCCCAGACCGAAGAAGCTCAGACGCAACACCTGATCAGGCTGGCGCGTGAAGCGCTTGATATTGAGGCGGCGGCGGTCTTGGGACTGAAGCATCGGATTGGAGCGGCGTTTGCGCAGGCCGTGCGCATGATGCTCGATGTGCAGGGTCGGGTGGTGGTCATGGGCATGGGTAAGAGCGGGCACATCGGCAGGAAAATTACGGCAACGCTGGCCTCTACCGGGACCCCGGCCATGTTTGTGCACCCGGCAGAAGCCAGCCATGGGGACTTGGGAATGATCAAGTCGATCGACTTGGTGTTGGCGATTTCCAACAGTGGTGAATCCGAAGAATTGACCTTGATTCTGCCGGTGCTCAAGCGGCTCGGCGTGTCTTTGCTCGCGATGACGGGCAACATCAACTCCAGCTTGGCGCGGCACGCCGATGTCGTGCTGGACAGCGGCGTGGAAAAAGAGGCCTGCCCCTTGAATCTCGCGCCCACGGCCAGTACCACGGCGCAATTGGCTTTGGGCGATGCGCTGGCGGTCAGTCTGCTGGATGCGCGGGGTTTCA
>CAXNKH010000244.1:0-3258 GCA_964202765.1 Burkholderiales bacterium
CCCAGTACCGTAAAAAAATGAACGAACTCGACTCAGCGGCCCACAGCCGGGCCATTGACTCGCTGTTGAACTATGAAACGGTCAAGTACTTCAATAACGAAGAGTTCGAAGCCCATCGCTACGACGAAAACTTGGAGCGCTACCGCCGTGCCGCGGTTAAAAGCCAGACCACACTGAGCCTGCTCAATACCGGCCAGCAACTGATCATCTCGGTCGGTCTGGTGGCGCTGCTGTGGCGCGCCACCCAGGGCGTGGTCGATGGCCGAATGACCTTGGGCGATCTGGTGATGGTCAACGCCTTCATGATTCAACTCTACATCCCCTTAAATTTTCTGGGCGTTTTGTACCGAGAAATCAAACAAAGCTTGACCGATCTGGACAAAATGTTCACGCTGATGGAGCGTGAGCGCGAAGTGGCCGATGCGCCGTTTGCCCAGGCACTGGCGCTGCAGGGGACACCGGAGCTGAGTTTTAACAATGTCAGCTTTGCTTACGAGGCGGCGCGGCCGATTTTGAAGAATCTCAGCTTCAGCATCCCGGGCGGCAAAAAAGTCGCCGTGGTCGGGCCTTCGGGTGCCGGCAAGTCCACTTTGGCGCGCCTGCTGTTTCGCTTCTATGACGTGCAGGGCGGCGAGATTCGAATCGCCGGACAAAATATCCGTGAAGTGACGCAGGCCAGTGTGCGCCAAGCCATTGGTATCGTGCCGCAAGACACGGTGCTGTTCAATGACACGGTGCACTACAACATTGCTTACGGCCGACCTGGCAGCTCGCGTGTCGAGGTCGAGGAAGCAGCACGCTCGGCGCACATCCACAATTTCATCTGTGCCACGCCCGCGGGCTACGAGACCCAGGTGGGCGAGCGCGGTCTCAAGCTCTCAGGTGGCGAGAAACAAAGGGTGGCGATAGCCCGCACGCTGCTGAAAAATCCGCCGATTCTGGTGCTCGACGAAGCCACTTCGGCGCTGGATTCAGCCAACGAGCGCGCCATTCAGTCCGAGTTGCAAAACGTTGCGAATAACCGAACCACCTTGGTCATCGCACATCGATTGTCCACCGTGGTCGATGCCCATGAAATTCTGGTGCTGGAGGCGGGTCAGATTGTTGAGCGCGGCACCCATACCGAGTTGCTGTCCCTGGCGGGGCGCTACGCAGAAATGTGGGCGCTCCAGCAAAGCAACGAAGCGCTGGAACCGGCAGCGCCTGTTTTGGGACAATAGCGCCATGACAATAACCATCACCCGTCCCGACGACTGGCATTTGCATGTGCGCGATGGCGACGCCCTGCGCACCGTGGTGCCGCACACCGCAGCCCAGTTTGCGCGCGCCATCATCATGCCCAACCTGAAGCCGCCGGTGACCACCGCCGCGCAGGCCATGGCTTACCGGGATCGCATTTTGGCCGCCGTGCCAGACGGCGTGCAGTTCGAGCCACTGATGACGCTCTATCTCACCGACTTGTTGCCGAGCGATGAAATCAAACGTGCTAAAGACGCGGGTGTGGTGGCGCTCAAGCTCTACCCGGCGGGGGCCACCACCAACAGCGGCGCGGGCGTGACCGATTTGCGCAAGACTTATAAAACGCTGGAAGCCATGCAGCGCCAGGGCCTGCTGCTGCTGGTACACGGCGAAGTAACATCGCCCGAGATCGATCTTTTTGACCGTGAAGCCGTTTTCATTGACCAGCAGCTGATACCGCTGCGGCGCGATTTCCCCGAACTCAAAATCGTGTTCGAGCACATCACGACGCGCGAGGCAGCACAGTATGTGCGTGACAGCGACCGCTTCACCGGCGCTACGGTCACGGCCCATCATCTGCTGTACAACCGCAACGCGATTTTTATCGGTGGTATTCGCCCGCATTACTACTGCCTGCCAGTGCTCAAGCGCGAAGCGCATCGACTGGCGCTGGTCGAAGCGGCCACCAGCGGCAATCCAAAATTTTTTCTTGGCACCGACAGCGCACCGCACCCAGCGCAGCTGAAAGAACACGCGACCGGTTGCGCCGGTTGCTACACCGCGCATGCGGCCATTGAGATGTATGCCGAGGCTTTTGATGCGGCCGGTGCACTGAACCAGCTGGAAGCTTTTGCCAGCTTCAACGGCGCTGATTTCTATGGGCTACCGCGCAACCAGACAAGCATCACACTCAAGCGTGAGAGTTGGACACCGCCCGAGAGTTTTGCTTTTGGAGCGGCCGAACTCAAACCCCTGCGGTCCGGTGAAGCGCTGCCGTGGCGCCTTCTTTAGAGAAAATCGACTGGCAAGCGCCCTGGTTGGGCCCCTATCGTGCGGTCGGCCAGACGGTGGCTGAGCGCATAGCCGCTGGCTTGCCCTGCCATGAGGCGCTGAACCGAAGCCCCCATGCGCTAATGCGCTTTGTTGCGCAGCAAGAATTGCCCACGGGGCAAGCTTACGAAGACTTTATTTTTCAAACCGGGCGGTGCCCGACCCGTGACGGTTTGCATGATTTTTTCAATGGTCTGTGCTGGTTGCATTACCCTCGGACTAAGAAAAAACTCAATGCGTTGCAGGCGCATGAAATCGCCGACGCCGGCATCGGCCCGTTGCGCGGTCCGGTGCGCGATGGACTGACTGTGTTTGACGAAAATGCGGCTTTTCTGCAGGCCCCGGATGCCTTGTGGAGCGCCTTACTGGCCAAGGACTGGGCTGGCTTGTTTGGTGATTTTCGTCCGTTGTGGCAGCAAGCGAACCTGCACCTGTTCGGCCACGCCCTACTGGAAAAGCTGGTTCGGCCCAGAAAAGCCATCACGGCCCATTTGATAAGAGTGCCGCTGGGCTTGGCAACAATTACCGAGTTGGACCACTGGGTCGCGCAAAACCTGAGTGCCGATCAACTGGCGAGCAAGCCTTTTGCGCCGCTGCCGGTGTTGGGTGTGCCGGGGTGGTGGGCTCCCAACCAAGACCCTGCGTTTTACGCCGACCGAGAAGTTTTTCGCTTGCCTCATAATGGCAGGCGTTGTTAGATTTTCGATTGAGAGAGGCCCTTATGAAACGAATTTTGCTGTTTATCGCCACCAACCTGGCGGTGGTTTTGGTGCTGGGCCTGGTTGCCAACTTGCTAGGCGTGAACCGCTTCCTCACGGCCAATGGACTCGATCTGGGTGCGCTCTTGGGTTTCGCCCTGATCATGGGCTTTGGTGGCGCCTTTATTTCACTCTTGATCAGCAAGCCGGTGGCCAAATGGAGTTCTGGCGTTCGCGTGATTGCGCAGCCGGAATCGGCCGATGAAGCCTG
>CAXNKH010000245.1:0-3258 GCA_964202765.1 Burkholderiales bacterium
AGCCTGCGTCTCATTCAGGTCGCCCAAGGGCGTTGAGGTCCCATGGGCGTTGAGGTAATCGACCTGATCGGCATTGACCCCGGCGTTGCGCAAAGCACTCACCATGGCGCGACGCGGACCATCCATATTGGGTGCTGTCATATGGCCGGCATCGGCACTCATGCCAAAACCTGCCAGCTCGGCGTAGATTTTTGCGCCGCGCGCTTTGGCCTGCTCATACTCTTCAAGCACCAGCACGCCAGCGCCCTCGCCCAATACAAATCCATCGCGGTCTTTGTCCCAGGGTCGTGAAGCTGTTTTCGGGTCATCGTTACGGGTACTCAGGGCACGCATGGCAGCAAAACCACCGATGCCCAATGGCGATACCGTGGCTTCCGAACCACCAGCGATCATGATGTCGGCATCCCCATATTCGATCAGACGCGCCGCTTGACCAATACAGTGCAAGCCCGTGGTGCACGCAGTAACGATGGCGATGTTGGGTCCTTTGAACCCAAAGCGCATCGAAACATGACCTGAAATCATGTTGATGATGGTCGAGGGAACAAAAAATGGTGAGATCCGACGCGGACCACGGTTTGTTAACTCAGTGTGGGTGGCTTCGATCATCGGCAATCCACCAATGCCCGAACCAATCGCACAGCCAATCCGAATGGCCAGATCGTCACCGAGCGCCTCGCCGATGGGCAGATTCGCATCTGCCACGGCTTGCACGGCTGCGGCAATTCCGTAATGAATAAAGGTGTCCATGGTGCGCGCCTCTTTGGCACCGATATAGGACTCCAGGTCAAAGCCCTTGACCTCGCCAGCGATCTTGCAGGCGAGATTGCTCGCATCGAACCGGGTAATCAGGTCGATGCCCGATTGACCCGCCAAAATACGTGCCCAGGCCTCAGGCACCGTGTTACCTACGGGACTGATGCAACCCAAACCGGTGACGACAACGCGACGACGTGACATATGCAATGTATTCAATAGTGCAGCTGAAAAACACTGGGACTCTGAAGTTCCGCGCCAGCGACTGACGAAAACTGGCCTGCAGCCAAAGCCCGGGCAGAGACGCTTACGCGTCTGCCTACTCAGGCTTTTTGGTGGCTGGTGGCGTAATCGACCGCGTTTTGCACCGTGGTGATTTTTTCTGCGTCCTCATCCGGGATCTCAATCCCAAACTCATCTTCCAGTGCCATCACCAGCTCGACTGTGTCAAGCGAGTCTGCACCCAGATCAGCGACAAAGGACTTTGCGCTGGTGACTTGTGACTCTTCAACACCGAGTTGTTCGGCAATAATTTTTTTAACGCGTGCTTCTATATCGCTCATGGAGCCCTCAGCGGGTTGTAAATGAATCCGTGATTTTAGCCGTGTCTTGACAGATTTCTCAACACGGCAGCCGAACGGATCAATCGGTTTGAACTTACATGTACATTCCGCCGTTGACGTGGAGCTCTTGCCCAGTCACATAGCGGGCTTGCGGAGACGCCAAATAGGCCACGGCGTGGGCGATATCTGCCGGCTGACCCAATTGCCCCAAGGGAATCTGACTCAGCAAGGCCTTGTGTTGCTCGGGCGGCAAACCGGCCGTCATGTCGGTTTCAATGAATCCAGGCGCCACACAGTTGACTGTGATGTTGCGCGAACCCAATTCCCGGGCCAACGCCCGGGTCATGCCAGCCACCCCAGCTTTGGCAGCGGCGTAATTGGCTTGACCTGAGTTGCCCGAGGCACCGACCACCGAAGTGATGCTGATGATACGGCCATAACGCTGCTTCATCATGGTGCGCATCACCGCCCGGCTCATGCGAAAGACCGCCTTGAGATTGGTATCGAGCACCGCATCCCATTCATCGTCCTTCATGCGCATGGCCAGAGTGTCACGGGTGATGCCAGCATTGTTGACCAGCACCTGCAGGCCGCCATGTTCCTTGCCAATGGCCTCGACCAGAGCCTCAATTGCAGCCACATCGTTCACATTCAAATTCTTTCCACTGCAACCGGGATAAGCCGCCAGGGTCGCTTTAATCTTGGCAGCCCCCGCATCGGTGGTCGCTGTTCCAATGACTTTGAGTCCTTTTTCGGCCAAGGTCAGGGCAATGGCGGCACCAATGCCACGCGAGGCGCCAGTCACCAGGGCGACCTGGCCTTCAAATTGAATGTCACTCATGACAAATACCCCTTGACTTCAGCCAAGCTGGCTGGATCGTAAAGCGGCAGCCCGGTCATTTCTGCATCAATGCGCTTGACCAAGCCAGCCAACACCTTGCCCGGACCACATTCAACCACGTTGCTCACGCCACGCGCCTTGATCCCCTGGACACACTCAACCCAGCGCACCGGGCCAAAAGCCTGACGGTACAAGGCATCTCGAATTGCCAACGCATCGGTTTGAACGGCCACATCGACATTGTTCAAAACGGGGATGGTCGGCATTGCCAAGCTCACCGTGGCCAACCTCTCTTTGAGCTTCTCCGCTGCCGGGCGCATCAAACTGGAGTGAAAAGGCGCAGACACGGGCAGCAACAAAGCACGCTTGGCACCTTGGGCTTTAAGCTGCTCACACGCTTTGTCCACGGCCGCTTTGCTGCCGGCAATCACGGTTTGACCCGGGTCATTGAAATTAACAGCCTCAACGACCTCCGCACTCCCGGGACCCCAGGCGAGCGTGACTTCGGCGCAGATCGCAATGACTTTGGCAGCCCCCATGCCCAGCACGGCAGCCATGGCACCGACCCCGACGGGGGTAGCGTCCTGCATGGCCTGGGCCCGTAACCGCACCAGTGGAACGGCTTGTGTCAGCGTCAATACGCCGGCGGCCACCAAGGCCGAATATTCACCCAAGGAATGCCCCGCCACCAGCGCTGGGGCGGTACCTGTTTCTTGCATCCAGACCCGGTAGGCCGCAACCGCTGCGACCAGCATCACGGGCTGGGTATTGGTGGTTAGCGCGAGTGCTTCCTTCGGTCCTTGTTGGATCAAAGTTGCCAGGTTTTCGCCCAAAGCTTCGGAGGCTTCCTGCAAAGTCTCGCGCACCACCGGCTCATCAGCCCAGGCGTCAAGCACGCCAACGGATTGAGAACCCTGTCCCGGGAATACAAAAGCAAAGGGTTTCATGCCACTGAATTTTAAAAATACGAAGGGTCGCGCTACAGGGTCAACAACACCGCACCCCAGGTGAAGCCCCCGCCCACGCCTTCGAGCATGAGCAATTCACCGGGTTTAACTTTGCCGCTGCGTACGGCATGATCCAGCGCCAGCGGGATCG
>CAXNKH010000246.1:0-3252 GCA_964202765.1 Burkholderiales bacterium
CTTGTGGTAGTCCCGACCCCGCGCATAAATTGACACCACAGCTTCTTCGGGTCGATGCAACCGAGCAAACTCGACTTCTTGCCAACCAAACGCCGTGCTTTTCGGCAAGTAATCCATGCGCACGGTGATCACGCTGACCGTGCCCTTGACCATCTCGGCAGGCCGGGCTCGTTTCAGGCCATGAGCCGCCATATAAGCCATCTCGCCATGGAAGCCACGCGCCAGCCAAGCCATCAAGCCGGGCTCGGCGGAGGACAAATCGACACCGCTGACGCCAATTTGGGAGAATCCAAGTTCCAGGGCCCAAGCCCGAATCAGGGAAACCAATTGACCGCTGTTGATGTGAAGGGGGGAAATAGCCACCCGCCGATTGTAAAAAGTTTAGTCTGGCCGACCGAACTGCAGACCCGCCTCTTTGCCTGCGCTTTGGCAAAGCAGGGCGCTCTGCGTCATGCCTTCATTGAATTGCGAGGCGATTTAGGCGCCGGAAAAACCACGCTGGTTCGACACCTGTTGCACGCTTTGGGCGTGACCGGTCACATCAAGAGTCCGACCTATGCGGTGGTAGAGCAGTATGAGTTGCCCAAGCTCAAGGTCTGGCATTTTGATTTTTACCGCTTCCATGATCCGCGCGAATGGGAAGAAGCAGGTTTTCGTGACATCTTTGCAAGTCCTGGCCTCAAGCTGGCAGAATGGCCTGAAAAAGTTGGGGTTTATCTGCCCCGCGCCGATTTGGTGCTGCACATCACTGCGCTGGTCGATGACTCCAGGCACGTCAGCTTAACTTCCCATACCCTGCTAGGAGAAACCTTGTTGCACGGAATTGTTCAATGAAGCGGCGTGCAATGCTGCACGCTGGCGGCCTGGTCCTGTTGCTGGGCCGCCCACACATTGCCTGGGGCGCAACGATTTTGGCCGTCAGGCTGTGGCCAGCGCCCGACTACACGCGGGTCACCATCGAGTCCAGCAGCGAAATAAAATTCAAGCAGCAATTTGTGCCAGAACCACCCCGTTTGGCCGTCGACATTGAAGGCATAGAACTGAATCCGGCCTTGACCGAACTGGTCGCCAAACTCAGGCCCGATGACCCCCATATTGCGGGAATCCGGGTCGGGCAATTTGCCCCGGGCGTGGTGCGCCTGGTACTCGATCTCAAGCAGCCCATGCAGCCCCAGGTCTTCCCCTTGGCGCCGGTTGCCAGTTACCAGCATCGCCTGGTCTTTGACCTCTACCCGAGCAAGCTGATTGACCCATTGGAAGCCTTGATCGCTGAGCGACTCAAGGAATTGGGTCCAGTTCAGGCTGGCGTGCCCGACCCGCTGGGGGAGCTCATGACCCAATCAGCCAACAAGCGTGGCGCCACCCCGCCAGCGCCCACAGCCAGTGCCCCAGCCGCACGGGCCAAGACTGATCGATTGATCATCGTCGCGCTCGACCCTGGTCACGGCGGCGAAGATCCGGGTGCTGTGGGCCCCAACGGAACAAGGGAAAAAGACGTGGTGCTGCGCGTTGCGCAACTGCTGCGCGACCGCATCAACAGCAGCCGGGTCAACGGCAGTACCCTGCGCGCCTTTCTGACGCGAGATGCCGACTTTTTTGTGCCGCTGCATGTGCGGGTGGACAAAGCCAGGCGGGTCCAAGCCGATCTGTTTGTCAGCATTCACGCCGATGCGTTCTTCACGCCAACGGCTGGTGGCGCCAGTGTGTTTGCCCTGAGTCAGGGGGCAGCCTCCAGCAGCATGGCGCGCTGGATGGCCGACAAAGAGAACAAGGCTGATTTGATTGGCGGAATCAACGTCAGGGCCAAGGAAGCGCATGTGCAACGGGTTTTGCTCGACATGAGCACAACCGCACAAATCAATGACAGCATCAAGCTCGGCAGTGCCATGCTGAGCGAGATTTCCCAGGTGGGCCGACTGCACAAGCGCCAAGTGGAACAGGCCGGATTTGCCGTTCTCAAAGCGCCCGATATGCCCAGCGTCCTGGTTGAAACCGCCTTCATCAGCAACCCGGATGAAGAGGCCAAGCTCAAAAGCCCAGCCTACCAACAGAGCTTGGCCGATGCACTGATGCGTGGCATCAGCGCTTATTTCGAGAAAAACCCGCCACTGGCGCGCAATCGCAGCGTTTAAGACAAAGCCCGAGTCTGCCCCAAAGCACCGGCGATCTGGGCGACAAAGGCCGGGAAATGCGCCGGGTCTAGCCAGCGCGACACCACCACCGTCTGCGCCACGGGGTCGATCCACACCGTGTTGCCGCCGGCCCCGACCAGAAAATAGCTTTTCGCACTGGCACCGGGGAAGTTTTTCCCTTCCGGGTTGAGCCAAGTGAGCCAGCCATAAAAAGGAGCCAACGGGCAGGGTTGGCTCATGCGACGAACCCAAGCGGCTGGCACCAAAGATCGCTGCTGTCCCGGCTCACCCCACTGCCCTTGTTGCAACATCAATTGCCCGATCAGCGCCTGATCCTGGGCACTGATCGAGACGCCACCGCCCCAGTGGGTGCCACCCGGGACTGATTGCAAGCGTTGTGCCGGCTGCAGCGCCGTGGCGGGCAAGTCAACCCAGCTGTTCTCGTAACCGACCCAGCTGAAATTCGAGCCGGCCCCCATCGGCTGCAAAATCGCTTCCTGAAAAACTTCAGGCAAAGGTTGACGGAACAAATGGAGCAAGGCCAACGCAAGCTGGTTGATTCGGATGTCGTTGTATTCCCAGTAGCTGCCCGGGGTTTGCAGCGGCCGCGCGCTGCCCTTGACGCCGCTGGCCGGTTTCGGGTCAAACGCCAAAGTGCGGTAACGATCGACCTGGTCCGGGATACCAAAACAGCTCCCCTCCCACTCACTGGTCTGGGTGAACAAATGGGTCCAGCTGATGCTGCGGTTGTGCTCGCTGTCAAAACCAATGCCGGGCAGGCGCTGGCACACCGGCTGATCCGGGTCGGGCAACAGGCCACGGCCATGGGCCACGCCAGCGAGCAAGGCCAGATAGGTTTTGGCGACACTGAACGTGTGGTCAGCGCGTTCGGGCTCGCCCCAGCGCCGCAACACCTTGCCGCCTTGCAGAATCACGCCCGAGACCGGACCCCGCTGGTGCACCGGTCCGAACAAGCGGTTCCAAGGTGGTGTATCGACCTGGTGAATGCCCCATTTTTCGGGCTCCTTGTTCGGGTCACGGGTCCAGGGAATTTCATGGGCCTGGGCAAAAGCAATGGCATCGTCAAGTGCACGCATTCAGATTTTCTCCACTTTATTCC
>CAXNKH010000247.1:0-3244 GCA_964202765.1 Burkholderiales bacterium
GCGCTTGACGGTTTGCGGGCGAGTGCTCAAGCGGCCGCCGTGGCAACTTGCGACATCACAGACGCCAACCAGTGCGAAGCACTGATAACAACGGCCGAACGATTTTTCAACGGGCCGGTTGATGTGTTCGTGGCCAACGCCGGCAGACCCTTCGGCGGCTCCTTGGTCGATGCATCTCCACTGGATATACGCAAGGTGATCGACGTCAACGTCACCGGCAGCATCTTGTCCGCCCAGGCAGCACTGCGCAGCTTGGTTCGTAGCCAACAAGCCTGCTTGCTATTCACTGGCTCGCTGCAAAGTGTTATGGGCAGGGCCGAACGCAGTGTTTACACAGCCAGCAAACACGCGATTGCGGGACTGGTGAAATCGCTGGCGCTCGAGATGGGGCCTCAGGGCGTGCGGGTCAACGGCATTGCACCAACGCTTGTCGACACAGCATTTCTGCACCAGGCTTACGAGCAGGCTGGGGTCGATGTGGCATCAGCGCTGGCAAAAGCCGCTCAGTCCTTGCCGCTGGGACGTATCCCAAGCGTCGATGACTTCGCGCAAGCCGCCGTCTACCTGGCATCCCCGTCTGCGGCAGCAATCACCGGACATCTGCTTATGGTCGATTGCGGGGCGAGTGCAGGCAAGTTTTAGGAAGACATTGCCAACTTACATTTGTGCCCGGCGGGTAAAGACCGGGTTTTCCAAACAACCCTGAAAGAATACGCCTCAGCCCTGGGCAGGATTATTGATCAACCTTCAGGCCAGTCTTGGCAGACAGGGCCCGGTAGGTCTCACGCTCCTTGCTCAGGTACGTCGCGAATTCGGCCGGCAACATGCCGCCAGGAGTCACACCCATGTCGTTCATACGCTTTTTAACGACGGGGTCCTTGAGGGAAGCCGCGAGCTCACGTTGAATCAGATTGACAATGTCGGCGGGCGTTCCTGCGGGCGCCATCAGACCGATCCAAGCGCTCATTACGTGACCAGAAACACCGGCCTCGACCAGAGTCGGTGTAGCGGGCTTTAGTGCGAACCGCTGACCAGCTGTCACACCCAGTAGCCGAGCCTCGCCGCCATCGATCAGCATCTGGGGAGACGGGTAGTTCTCGATCATGAAATCGAACTGACCACTCACCAGATCAATCATCGCAGGGGCCGCTCCACGGTAGGGCACATGCACAACGTTGATACCTGCCAAGGATTTGAGTAGTTCGCAATTAAGGTGACTGAAGGCGCCCACACCAGAGGAGCCACAGGACAACTTGCCCGGGGATGCCTTGGCAGCAGCCAGCACTTCTTGCACGCTCTTGTAAGGAGAGTTCTTTCCCACGACCATCGCACCAGGGCTGTCGGCGATCAGGGTGATGGGCAGAATATCTTTCTCGACATCGTAGGACACTGGGGTCTTGCTGATTACCGGCATGATAGTAATCGGGCCGGGCGAACCAGCCAGCAAGGTATAACCGTCGGGGCGGGCCTTCATCGCCTGCGCTGCGCCAATCAGGCCTCCCGCACCGGTGAGATTGTCAACCACAAAGGACTGACCCAAACGCTTGGTAAGTTCGGCTGCGGCCACCCGGGTCAACACATCGGTCGCACCGCCAGCGGCAAAAGGAACAATGATACGGACCGGCTTACTTGGGTACTTGTCCTGAGCCCATGTGTGCCCCAGTGCGATAAAAGCTAGGGCAGCAACGCCCAACAGTCGGTTCAGATGTTTTTTCATGTTGTCTCCTGCGGAACTGGTACCCAGCTAAAAACAGTTTAGCAATCCACTGAAAAAATAGATAGCTGCCTGCCGATTTGTTTCCATAAGCTATGCCTATGGCACAGGCATCTCTCAAACTTGCGTCAGTCGCACCACATGCCGCCGTTAACGTCCAATACTTCACCAGTGATGAAATCCGATTCGCGGCGCATCAAAAACTCCACTGTGCGCGCCACATCCCCGGGCGTGCCCATCCGCCCGCGCGGGATCAGGGCCTTTAATGTTGGCGGGAAGTTTGTGGTCATCGCCGTTGCGATCGGGCCTGGAGCGATTGCATTAACAGTAATGCCATGCGCTGCCAACTCACGCGCAAGAAAACCGGTCATGATGTGCACGCCTGCCTTGGAGACGCCATAGGCGACATTGCCGGCTAGTTGCTGTTCGGTCGGGTCAATCCAGGCCCGGGCGTTGCCCGAGTTCTTACCCACCACCGAACCCAGATTAATGATTCGGCCAAAGGCAAGCGCACGCATTCCAGGAATGACTGCCTGACATGCCAGGAAGCTGCCTTTGAGATTGATATCCAGCACCCTGTCCCACTCTTCCTCAGCCAGGTCTTGAGCCGATCCAAAGGAGACTACCCCGGCGATGTTGACCAGCGTATCGATCGGGCCCGATTGTGAATTCACGCTCGCGACCAGGGCCTTGAGCTGCAAGCCTGAACTGACATCAACGCGCACCAACTCATCCCTGCGAAAGTCGGCGTTCTCAAGGTCAATGGCGGCGACCTGGTCAACGCCTATGACATGCACACCGTGTTCACGAAAAAGGGCAGTCACCGCGCTGCCAATCGCACCATTCGCACCCGTTACCAGTGCACGTCGGCCCTTCAAAGTCGATTCAATCATTGTGGTGACAGCTTTTTGAGGTCCGTGTTGACATCAGGCCGGTTCCAACTGGCTGGCAGCATGCAGGCCGGCGAGTCGTCCGAAGACAATGCCTTTGAGTACCGAGGTTGCACCGGTGTAGTTTCCGTAGTACAGACCTACAATCTCGCCGGCCGCGTAAAGTCCGGGGATGGCACCGCCGTCAGCATGCAACACCCGGCCGGAGCCGTCGATCTTCAGTCCGCCGAAAGTGAAAACGTTGGCCGACATGATGGGGTAGGCATGAAAGGGACCTTCGCTGATCGGGCAGGCCCAGTTCGACTTGCGCGGCTCCAAGCCGGAGGTACTGACACCGTCGAGCTCCAGTGGCCTCCATTCGTCACCCGGGCAGGCCAGGTTGTAGCCCTGGACAGTGCGCTGCAGCGTGGCCTCAGGCATTTTTAAGGCGCGAGCCATCTCGGCTAGCGATGCCGCCACGACCGGCGGCTTGTCGGTTCGAATAGCGAGCCGGTAATTAGGTATACGCTGATGCCGCGCATCAAGGATGACCCACGCTACACCGCCTGGCTGCTCGTAGATGCGGCGAGTGACAGACTCGTAATGCGCATCAACCTTGCCCGGCGCCTCATCGGTGAAACGTTCACCGCGCTCATTGACC
>CAXNKH010000248.1:0-3234 GCA_964202765.1 Burkholderiales bacterium
GAGCATTACCGCAGCGCCAGATATTGAGGCCTACCTGAGCTTTGTCTTGACCATGTTTCTAGCCTTTGGCATGGCTTTTGAGGTGCCGATCGTGGTGATCGTTTTGACTAGGATGGGTGTGGTGAGTATTCAAAAGCTCAAGGATTTCCGCGGTTATTTCATTGTGCTGGCTTTCATCATCGCTGCGGTGATCACCCCGCCTGATGTGGTGTCGCAATTGGCGCTGGCGATCCCGATGTGCCTGCTGTACGAGGTGGGCATCTGGGCTTCCCAGCTGTTCATTAAGCACACGAAAGCGCCGCAAGAGGGTGCCAATTCTGCCCAGCTCTGAAGCGTGACCAAAAGCATTGCGATCACCTTGGGCGACCCTGCCGGGATCGGACCTGAAATCATTGCCAAGGCATTTCGTGATGCGCCTGAACTGACACAAGGCTGCTTTGTGGTGGGCGACGTGGGGACGCTGCGCCGAGCGAGTCAGCTCATCAGCAGCCCGGGTCGGCTTGGCTGGCCGGTGGCAACAATTGAGTCACCGTCCCAAGCGCTAGCGTTGCCACCGCGTTGTATTGGGCTGTTGGCCGTAGCCAGCTTGACTGAGCCGGTGGCGCTGGGCCAGATCAGTGCCAGCGCAGGACAGCATGCGGCCTGTTGTGTGGTTTGGGCCGCCCAAGCGGCTTTGCGGGGGGAGATTGCGGCCCTGGTGACGGCGCCCTTGCACAAGGAAGCCCTGGCCCTTGCGGGTGAGCCCCACGCCCGTTACCCGGGGCATACAGAAATGCTGCAGGCTCAGGCCGCAGCTTATCTCGGGAAAACGATCGAGGAACTGCCGGTGCGCATGATGCTGGCCAGTGAGGAGTTGCGCACCGTGTTGGTCAGCATTCACCTGTCCTTGCGTGCTGCAATCGAAGCCGTTAATTTCGACAATGTGTTGCAGACTTTGCGCATCACGCACCAATTTTTGAGCCCGGTCTTGGGCCGCGCCCCGCGGATTGGCGTGGCGGGTCTGAATCCGCATGCGGGTGAGGGCGGACTGTTCGGGCGCGAGGAAATCGAGATCATCGCGCCGGCGATTGCACAGGCCCAGGGCGAAGATATGCAGGTGAGCGGGCCGTGGGCGCCTGATACGGTGTTTATGCGAGCTCGGGCAGCGGCAGGCAAGGCGGGAGAATTCGATGTGGTGGTGGCCATGTACCACGACCAGGGCTTGATACCACTGAAGTACATGGGAATTGAGCAGGGCGTCAATGTCACCCTGGGTTTGCCGCTGGTTCGCACCAGCCCCGATCACGGCACGGCTTTTGATATTGCTGGCACCGGCCAAGCCGACCCGAGCAGCCTGATTGCGGCCATTCGCATGGCGCGGCAGCTTATTTCTTAAGACTGTCGCGAATTTCCCGCAGCAGTAAAACATCTTCGGGAATGCTGACGGGGGCTGCCACCGGTTCGGGGCCGCTTGCTTTGAGGCGGTTGATTTGCTTGATCATCAGGAAAATGATGAAGGCTAAAATCGCAAAATTGACTGCCACCGTGATGAAGCTGCCATAAGCGAGCACCGGAACGCCCGCTTTTTTAAGTGAATCGAGCGTCATCAGCGTTCCCGCGGGCGGTTGAGCCAAAACCAGAAAAAGGTTGGAGAAATCGAGTTTTCCGACCACCCCGCCCACCAGGGGCATGATCAGGTCGCTCACCACGGAATCAACAATTTTTCCAAATGCGCCGCCGATGATCACGCCGACAGCGAGATCAATCACATTGCCTTTGACGGCGAAATCCCGGAACTCTTGCATCATTTTCATCGTGAATCACTCCTGTTTTGAGACCGGCATCAGTGTCCCTCGCCAAAATGCCCGCTGTCAAGGGTGGCCAGTTCCACCTGAGGGTGGGGATTGAGTTGGGGCCAGGCGCTCGGCTACAATCGCCGGTTAACCCCAATAGTGATGTTTTCATTGAGGATTTCCATGAGTGACACCCTTGTCGTCGACAGTCAGGTCGACACCAGCAAACGGACGTGGCTGATCACCTCTGGCTGTGTCGGTGCAGCAGGTGCAGCCGCCGTTGCTGTTCCTTTTGTTAGCAGTTTTCAACCGTCTGAGCGGGCCAAAGCCGCCGGAGCAGCGGTCGAAGTCGATATTTCTGCCCTTAAGCCGGGAGAGAAGTTGACAGTTGAGTGGCGTGGCAAGCCGGTTTGGATTGTCAAGCGCACCCCCGAGCAATTGGCGAGCCTGAAGGGGGCGGATGCTCAGTTGGCTGACCCCAAGTCGCAGCGCAATCCTTCGGAGCTGACGCCCGAATATGCCCGGAATGAGGTGCGGTCGATCAAGCCCGAGATCATGGTGGCTGTGGGTATCTGCTCGCATTTGGGTTGTTCGCCGATTGAAAAATTTCAGTTGGGGGCCCAGCCCTCGCTGCCCGATGACTGGAAGGGGGGCTTTTTCTGCCCTTGTCACGGTTCGACTTTTGACATGGCTGGTCGGGTGTTCAAGAACAAGCCCGCTCCGGACAATCTTGAAGTGCCGCCTCATATGTACCTCTCCGACAGCAAGCTGCTGATCGGTGAAGATAAAAAAGCCTGAACCTCAGCGACCCGGAGCACACGATGGCTGAAATGAAAGAAATCTCACCCGACGCGCCAGTGGCTGAAAAGCTGCTGAACTGGGTGGACAACCGCTTCCCGCTGAGCAAGCTCTTCAAAGAGCATATGAGCGAGTACTACGCACCGAAGAACTTCAACTTCTGGTACATCTTTGGCGCGCTGGCCATGCTGGTTTTGGTGATCCAGATCGTGACGGGTATTTTCCTCACGATGCATTACAAGCCCGACGCTGCGCTGGCTTTCGGTTCGGTCGAGTACATCATGCGTGATGTGCCCTGGGGCTGGTTGATTCGCTACATGCATTCCACTGGCGCTTCTGCATTTTTTGTGGTGGTCTATCTGCACATGTTCCGTGGCCTCTTGTATGGCTCCTATCGCAAGCCGCGAGAATTGGTCTGGATTTTTGGATGCGCCATTTTTCTCTGTCTGATGGCCGAAGCCTTCATGGGCTATTTACTGCCATGGGGTCAGATGAGCTATTGGGGTGCTCAGGTGATCGTGAACCTTTTTGCAGCGATCCCCTTCATTGGCCCCGACCTTGCCTTGTTGATTCGTGGCGATTTTGTCGTGGGTGATGCGACCCTGAACCGTTTCTTCAGCTTCCATGTCATTGCAGTTCCGCTGGTCTTGCTGGGGCTGGTGGC
>CAXNKH010000249.1:0-3222 GCA_964202765.1 Burkholderiales bacterium
GACTACCGCTGGGGGATCTTTCTGGCTGACCGGCAAGACAACCGAAAAATCGGTTTTGGTGACCTGATGGGCCAAGACGTCTGGCAAACTGTTCCGGGTGAATTTCGCAGCACTTTTCGGCGCCTGATCGTCACCCAAGGCGATACCGAACCGGCCTCGGTCGAGCAGCAACGTTTGCTCGGGCACAGCGCGCCTTCGCTCTACGATCTGCGCAATCTGTTCCAGATCAATGTGGAGGAGGGCCGCCACCTGTGGGCCATGGTCTATCTGTTGCACGCGCATTTTGGTCGGGATGGCAGGGAAGAGGCTGAAGAATTGTTGATGCGGCACAGCGGCGACCCGGACAAGCCACGCATCTTGAGCACTTTCAATGAGCCGATGGACAACTGGTTGAGCTTTTTCATGTTCACCTATTTCACCGATCGGGACGGTAAGTTTCAACTCAAGAGTTTTGCCGAGAGCGCGTTTGATCCGCTGGCGCGGACCTGTCGTTTCATGTTGACTGAAGAAGCCCATCACATGTTCGTCGGAGAAACCGGAATCACGCGCGTGATTCGTCGCACGCTCGAAGTGATGCAGGAACTGGCCACCGACGACGTCAACACCTTGCGCAACGCGGGGGTGATTGATTTGCCAACCATCCAGAAATTCATGAATTTCTGGTTCGCCTCATCGCTTGATCTTTTTGGTTCTGAGTCCTCCAGCAACGCCGCGAATTACTTCTCGAATGGCATCAAAGGCCGACCTGACGAAGCCAAATTTACCGATCACCTCGAGCGCGAAAGTCAGATGAAAATCGACGTTGCGGATGGCCAGGGCGGCATTTCCAGCCAGACCATCACGGTACGAAATGGCATGAACGAGATCACCCGACTGGAGTACATCAAGGATTGCGATGTGGGTGTGTTGCGTTGGAATCGGACCATCCAGCGTGCTGGCTTCAAATTTGTGCTGGCGTTGCCGTCTTCACGCTTTCACCGAAGCGTTGGGGTTTGGGCGGGTTCGCCCACCAACCCCGAAGGCCAGCCCATGAGTGCTTCGGATTTCGAAAGTCAAAAAGACCAGTGGCTACCCACTGTTGCCGACATCAGCTTTGTCAAAAGTTTGATGCAAGGTGTTTTCGAGCCCGGGAAAATGGCGGCCTGGTTGGCGCCCCCTGAGCGCGGCATCAACGCTCATCCACTGGACTACGAGTACGTCAAACTGTGAGCGAAAAACAATTCAGTTTGGGTTTCGGCCAAGAGTCCGAACCCACGGTGGCTGCGGTCACGACTAAGGCCCGCCCACCTAAAAAAACTGTTCAGATTGAAACAAGCGGAGTCGCACCAAGTCTGGAGGACCAGGCACGGGCCCTGGAGCAACATCCCGATTACCGGGTGCTCAGACGCTTGGTGCCCATCCTGCACTTTGATCGTGAACCGCAAGGTCAGACCCAACGCGTGATCGTTCTGGACACGGAAACCACGGGGCTGAGTTCGGAACACGACAAAATCATCGAACTCGCCATGTTGCTCGTGACGATCGATCAGGCCAGCGGTTTGCCTTGTGGTGAAGTCCAGGTCTATGACGGACTGGAAGACCCGGGGCAGCCCGTCTCCAAGGAAATCGAGGCGATTACCGGGATTAACGATGCGATGGTCAAAGGACAACGGTTAGATCAGAAACGAATCAACGACATGCTCGCAGGCGTTGATTTGGTGATTGCCCACAACGCTGCTTTTGATCGGCCTTTTGTAGAGGAGCGCTTGCCCCAATTCAAGTCCCTGGCCTGGGGCTGCTCGTTTGCCAACATTGATTGGAAGGCACACGGGCACGGCTCTTCCAAGCTGGAATACTTGGCGCATGACTTCAAGGTTTTTTATGACGCACACCGCGCCGAAGTGGATTGCCATGCCTTGCTGACGGTGCTGTCCCAAAGTGTGGCGGGCCGTACCGGCTTCTCTCACATACTGGACGCATCCCAAGCCCCGTGCTACCGGCTACAGGCCATAGCAGCCCCCTTCGAAGCCAAGGATGCACTCAAAGCCAGGGGTTACCGATGGAATCCGGAGCTGCGGGTCTGGCACACTCGGCTGTCTGATGAGGCCGCTTTGCAATTGGAATTTGCCTGGCTCAAAACAGCGGTTTATGGCAACCGGTCGGCCCGGATTCAGGTTGAAAAGTTGGATGCAAAGGTGAACTTTTCAAGTCGATCGGGCTTGTTGTCCACCCCCGCCATTTGACAAGTCACCCCAAGCGTCCAGCCTGGACGCTCCATCCTGGCCAGAGTACCTCATGTGTCGCGAATCTAGACACTCCAGCATTTTTCAGACGGCTAAAGAGCCCAAGGCCGCTGGACCGTACAAGACAGAATAGGTTGTTCTTTTGGGGAACAAATCATTGTCTTTTTCTGGGTGGCATGATTTCTTTGCTACAATGCAAACTCGCTAAAACAGCCAGGAGTAAGCCCGTTGTGGTGACACCCCTTGAGCATGTTTCTTGCTGCTAAAACCAATATATTTCTCGATAGCTCAGTTGGTAGAGCGCCGGACTGCTAATCTGTAGGTCCCTGGTTCGAGCCCAGGTCGAGATTTAAATCGATCTTTAGCTGACTTGTATTTTGTGAGGCATAGTTAGTTGCTCGCGTAAGCAGGTTGACGCCCGCGTCTCGGACAGAATCGTAATAAGTAAAGCCGGTCCGATTGGCTCGTCGCCCACGCATCATGACTGTCAAGCCTTGGACTTTGGCTTGAGCCTCAGCCAAGTCGGCATCTGGCACCTCAAAACCCATGTGGAAAACACCTTCACCCTTGGTCTCCAAATGTGTTCGTTGCGGCGAGGGCTCAGGACCTGGCTCGCATAACTGAATCTGAATATTGGGCAAATTGCAGACTCGGTATTTGAGCGACAAGAAACCATTCTTGCTGGGCACCTCCAATTCTTCGTATTCTGATAGGGGTGGATATGTCGCCCAAGGCAAGATACCTATTGACTCGTACCAGGCCTGTGCCTTATCGATGTCATGTACGACAACACAGATGTGATGGAGCTTACGAAAAAGATCAGTCATGACTCACGCCTTTACCGGAACAACATAATTCAGCACACGGCGGCCACCATCCACATAGACCGTTTCTCCGGTGATATACGATGCATCGTCACTGGCCAGAAAGGCCACGACCGCGGCAATCTCAGAGGCTTGCCCATAACGGCCTAGAGGCGTGCGCGAGAGGATGGCGTGAT
>CAXNKH010000250.1:0-3220 GCA_964202765.1 Burkholderiales bacterium
TGGCTACGAAACCTTTGTCAGTCGCATGGATCTCCAAGGTCACCCCGACCAGCCCGAATGGCTCAGCCATGTGAATGCTTCGGTGCTCAAAGTCAAGCTGGCAACGGCCATCATCGGCATCAGTTCAATCCACCTGCTCAAGACCTTTATCAACGCAGCCAATTATGACGAAAAGGTCTTGATGTGGCAAACCATCATTCACACGGTTTTTCTGCTCAGCGCCCTGGCCATCGCCTTGACCGACAAACTGCTGAGCTACAACCAGCCCGTTCACCGTTGACCCCTCATCCGCCACGGATTTAACCCGACGCGTCACCCACCATGTTCCCCACCCTGATTCGCCAAGCCGACCTGATTGAATCCGTCGCTGCTGCGCTGCAATACATCAGCTACTACCACCCTGCCGACTACATCGCCCACCTGGCCCGCGCCTATGAGCGCGAGCAAAGCGCGCCGGCCAAGGACGCCATTGCGCAGATCCTGACCAACAGCAAGATGAGCGCCACCGGCCACCGCCCGATCTGCCAGGACACGGGCATCGTCAACGTCTTTCTCAAAGTCGGCATGAACGTCAAGCTGGACGGTTTCACGGGAAGCCTAGAAGACGCCATCAACGAGGGGGTGCGCCAGGCTTACAAACACCCGGGCAACACGCTGCGCGCCAGCGTGGTGGCCGATCCCCACTTTGATCGCAAAAACACCAAGGACAACAGCCCGGCCGTGATTTTTACCGAGATCGTTCCCGGCAACACGGTAGCAATCACCGTGGCGGCCAAAGGCGCTGGCAGCGAAAACAAAAGCAAGCTGGCGATGCTCAACCCCGGCGACTCCATCGTTGACTGGGTGCTCAAAACCGTTCCCACCATGGGCGCCGGTTGGTGTCCGCCGGGCATGCTGGGCATAGGCATCGGCGGCACGGCTGAAAAAGCGGTACTGATGGCCAAAGAATCCTTGATGGAAGACATCGACATGTACCAGCTGCAGGCCAAAGCTGCGCGTGGCGACAAGCTCGACCAAGTTGAAGAAATGCGACTCGAGCTGTTCGAGAAAGTCAATGCCTTGGGCATTGGTGCCCAGGGGCTCGGTGGCCTGACCACCGTGCTCGACGTCAAAATCCAGATGTACCCGACCCATGCTGCGGGCAAACCGGTGGCCATGATTCCCAACTGTGCTGCAACCCGCCATGCTCATTTTGTGCTGGACGGCAGCGGTCCGGTTTACCTCGATCCGCCGAGCCTGGACCTGTGGCCCGATGTTCAGTGGACGCCCGATTACGTCAAAAGCAAAAAGGTCAACCTCGACACCCTGAGCCGGGCCGAAGTGGCCAGCTGGAAACACGGCGACACTCTGCTCTTGAGCGGCAAAATGCTGACCGGTCGCGATGCAGCGCACAAGCGCATCCAGACCATGCTGACCCAAGGCGAGCCCTTGCCGGTGGACTTTAAAAACCGCGCCATTTACTACGTCGGCCCGGTTGACCCAGTCAACGGAGAAGCCGTTGGACCGGCTGGCCCGACCACCTCAACCCGGATGGACGACTTCACCGAAACCATGCTGGGCCAAACCGGTCTGCTCCTGATGATTGGCAAGGCCGAGCGGGGACCGGTGGCGATCGAGTCGATCAAGAAACACAAAGTGGCTTACCTGATGGCCGTCGGCGGCGCCGCCTACCTGCTCAGCAAGTCCATCAAGTCGGCCAAGGTCGTCGGCTTTGCTGATCTGGGGATGGAAGCGATTTACGAATTTGACGTGATCGATATGCCGGTCACCGTGGCAGTCGATGCGGACGGCACCAGCGCCCACATCACCGGACCGGCCGAGTGGAAAGAGCGCATCGCCACCGGCCAATTCAAGGGCATTGCAGTCACCGCGGCCTAAGCTGTGGGACCCATCGGCGTCTTTGACAGCGGCATCGGCGGCCTGAGCATATTGCAGGCCCTGGGTGCCGAGTTGCCGTTGGAGTCCTTTGTTTATTTGGCCGACAGTGCGCATGCGCCTTACGGCGAGCGTGATGATGATTTTTTGATTGAGCGCAGTCGGCGCATCACCCAGTATTTTCGCCAGCAGCATCAGATCAAATTACTGGTCGTCGCCTGCAACACGGCCACCGCAGCAGCAATTCAGACCTTGAGAGCAGAGCATCCCGACCTGCCCATGGTCGGGGTCGAGCCGGCGCTCAAACCCGCTGCAGCTTTAAGCCAGACCCATCGCATCGGCGTGCTCGCAACCCGCAGCACCCTGGCCAGTGCAAAATACCAAGCCTTGTTGCAGTCGCTCTGCGGCCAAGCCGAATTCATCAGCCAGGCTTGTGATGGATTGGCCGATGCCATTGAACAAGACGACAGCCAGAAAATCGCTGCGCTTTGTCTGGACTACACCCAAGCCATGGGCCTGTTCGGCAAGCAAACAGGGCAGATCGACAGCCTGGTGCTGGGTTGCACCCACTACCCCTTTGTCAGCGCTCAGATCAAAGCAGCCGTGGGTCAAACGATTGCGCTGTTCGACAGCGGTGAACCGGTAGCGCGTCAAACAAGGCGACTGCTGGAAGTCGGTGCCCTGGGGTTAGCCCAAGGCCCAGCGCGCATCACCCTGCTCGCCAGCGGCGCTACGGCCGCCTTGCAAGGCGCGGCCCAACGCTGGCTAAAGCTCACCCCAACGGTTCACTGCCAACCCGCGCTCTCGATTTAAGGGTTTACCCTTTAAAGGGCGTTGGGGCCTGTTTTCCCGATGCAAAATCTGCAATATACGGATAGCATGCGGAAAACTTGGAGAGGATCTCATCATGCCCTTGCATAGACGCAAACTTGTTCAATCCGTCGTGGCCCTGCTGAGCCTGCCTCAGGCCCTTGCAGCCTTGGCGCAATCGAGTCCCTGGCCCAACAAGCCGATTCGTTACATCGTGCCTTTTGCACCGGGCGGTGCCACTGACATCCTGGCCCGTCTGGTCGGCGAAAAACTCGGGGCAGTCTTGGGACAAACCGTTGTCATCGAAAACAAGCCGGGTCAAGGCGGCTCAATCGGCGTTGCAGAACTGGCACGCGCTGTGCCAGACGGCTACACCATCGGCGGCGGAACCATTAGCTCCCATGGCATCAACGCCACGCTGTATGGCAAGTTGCCGTATGACCCGGTCACGAGCTTCGCCCCGATCACGATGTATGCCACGCTACCCAACATCCTGGTGGTTCATCCCAGCGTGCCCGCCAACAACGTGGCCGAG
>CAXNKH010000251.1:0-3182 GCA_964202765.1 Burkholderiales bacterium
GGTCCGAGGCGGGTGTCGGCCTTAGCCCATCTTGCAGCCTGCGCCGGAGTCGGCCAGCGCTTTGGCTGCAACCCCGATCACTTTGTTTTCTTTCTTCTCAACCACCCGCAAGTAAAAGTCCTGTACCGGATTATGCGATTTGCTCATGCTCCATTTGCCACGGGGGCTGTCGATCGATGCGTTTTCCAGGGCGGCGTAGAGGACTTTTTTGTTAGTCACATCACCGTTGGTTGCCTTCATGCCTTGGGCCAACAACAAACCGGTATCGTAGCCCTGAACCGCATACACATCGGGTTGCAGCTTGAAGGTCTTTGCATAGTTCAGTCGGAACTGTTTGTTACGGACGGTGTCGAGTGAGTCGCTGTAATGCAAGGTGGTGATCACGCCTTCGGCGGCAGGACCGGCAGCATCGAGCACCCCCTCGGTCAGGAAACCAGAGCCGTACAAGGGGATTTTTCCCTTGAGCCCAGCGGCAGCGTAATCGCGCATGAATTTGGCAGCACCGCCGCCGGCGAAAAAGCAGGCCACGGCATCAGGCTTCAAGGCGGCAATTTCCGTCAGGAAAGCCTGGAACTCGACATTGGGAAAGGGCAGCCCAAGCTCCTTAACAATGGTTCCGCCGGCGGCCAAAAATCCTTCCTTGAACCCTTCGAACGCTTCGTCGCCGGCAGCGTATTTCCAAGTGATCCAGACCGCTTTTTTATGCCCTCTTGCCACCATGGCCTGACCCAAGGCGCGGGTGGTTTGTGAATTTGAGAAGCTGGTTCGAAACACATTGGGTGCGCACAGAGCGCGGGTAGCGATGTGCACGCCCGCATTGGGAATGAGGTTGAGAACGCCAGACTCACGAGCCACTTTGTGAATACCCATTTGGACGCCGGAGTGTACGGTGCCGATCAGCACATCGACTTTGTCGCGCTGTACCAACTTGCTGGCGTTTTCCACACCTTTGGAGGGGTCGGATTCATCATCGACCTTGAAGAATTCAATCTCGCGGCCACCGAGCTTGCCCCCTTGTTCGTCGAGCGCCAGGCGGAAACCGTTTTCAATGGCGACACCGAGTTGGGCAAAGGTGCCGGTGTAGGGCAGCATCAAACCGACACGGACCTTGCTGCTCTGGGCCAGGGCGCTGCCCGACAACCATAGACTGCTGGCGGCAGCACCGACCAGAGCGGCACTTCGACTGAGAACGAGACGGCGTGTAGTCATAGGGAGCATCTCCTGATAAAACCCGATAATAACTTCGATCGGACTATTTGTCTCTAATGACTAACCCCAGTGCGATAACAGGAATCAAGACTTGAGTTGACGCTCGCGGAGACGGAATCGCTGAATTTTCCCGGTCGTAGTTTTGGGTAAATCGCTCACAAATTCGATCCAGCGCGGGTATTTGTAGGCGGCGAGTTGCTGCTTGACATGGTTTTTGAGTTCTTCCTGCAGAGCAACTTGTCCCGGCTTGAGAACCACAAAAGCTTTGGGTTTGATCAAGTCATCCTTATCGGGTGCGCCGATGACCGCAGCTTCGAGTACCGCAGGATGCGTCATCAGCGAGGCTTCGACTTCAAACGGCGAGACGTAAATTCCGCCGACCTTGAGCATGTCGTCGGTGCGGCCACAGTAGGTGTAGAAACCATCGCCATCTCGGGTGTATTTATCGCCGCTGCGAGTCCACTCACCGGTGAACGTTGCTTTGGTTTGGGCTCGGTTATTCCAGTACATGAGCGCGGCGCTAGGCCCGTTGACCTGCAGTTCGCCTATTTCACCGTCGCCGCAGAGCTGGCCGTCATCGCCCACGATACGCAGTTGATACCCTGGAACGGCTTGTCCGGTGCTGCCATAGCGGACCTGGCCCGGTCGGTTGCTCAGGAAAATATGCAGCATTTCCGTGGAACCGATGCCGTCAAGCAGGTCACAAGCAAACTCGGCTGACCATTTTCGGCCAATTTCTGCCGGCAGGGCCTCGCCCGCACTGGTGCACAGCCTGAGATGAAGTTCGCTGCGGGCCGGGCGAGTCTCATGCGCCAGCAGAGCGGCAAACAGGGTGGGAACGCCATAGAAAATACTGGCCTGGAATTTCTTGAGAATTGAAAAAATCAAGTCCGGGCTGGGACGGGATGACAGCAGAACGGTAGTGGCACCGACAGCCAAGGGGAAGGTCAAGGCATTGCCCAAGCCGTAAGCAAAAAACAGCTTGGCAGCGGAAAATACCACGTCATCCTCACGCAGACCCAAGATGGCTGTGCCGTAGAGTTGCGCAGTCTGAATCAAATGGCTGTGCAAATGAACCGTTCCCTTGGGTACGCCGGTAGAACCGCTGGAATAAAGCCAGAAGCAAATGTCATCGCCACAGGTTTCAGCCACTTGCGGGGCCAACGCGGAACCGGTCTGAGCCCCAATCATGGTCGCCACGTTCATGGGGGTCGAATCTTGCGGCGTTCCCGCCAAGAAAACGCTGCGCAGCAGGGGGAGTTGGCTAACCAGAGGCTCAAATGTGGGCCAGAGTGTCTCTGAAACAATCAAGCCTTGGGCTCTTGAATCGCGCAGCATGTAGTCAAAGTCTTTGGCGTTTAACAGCGTGTTGCTGGCAATCGGAATCACACCGGCCAGAATGCAACCCAGAAAAACGACCGGCCACTCCAGGCTGTCGTGCATGCACAGCAAGATCCTGCTTTCCGGGCCAAACCCCGCTTGCCGCAAGGCGTGGGCAAACTGGTGAGATTGAGTCTGAAGCTGGCCGAAACTCAAGCACTGCGAAGTCAGGCCATCAATATAAGCGGGCTTGTTCAAGCGTTGCGCGTGGCGCCCCAGCAAGTCCTGAGCGGCGTTGTAGTGGCGAGTAAGGGATGGGCTGATGGCTTGAGTCGGTTCAGGGCTTGGGGACATGGGGTCTTTCGGTTGCGCTTCAGGCCGTGTTGCTGCACTGGGCCAGGGCATGCGTCAGCCAGTCGCGACACCAGAGAACAGCCTCGGACTCAGCCAAGGTGCCACTGCTGGCATCGTGACACCAGACATCGCCAATCCGTTGGGCGCCCAAGCCCTGAAGTCGCTCATCGAGCTTTAACCCCCCATGACAAAAGGTAGGCAAATAGGTGCGGTCGCCCAGTGCGATGACACCGTAGCGGACATGGCCGAGAAACTTGGCCTGACTCTCGAGAGCGTCGTAAAAATTGCGGGCATTATCG
>CAXNKH010000252.1:0-3151 GCA_964202765.1 Burkholderiales bacterium
CACCGGGCTGGTTCTCAATCACAAAAGCCTGGCCCATGTTCTGCCCCATTTTTTGGGTCAGTTCTAGCCTGTACTGATCAAGCTGGGGATACCCAACTTCAGGGCAAAAGCATTGAGCTGTTTGATCAGAGCGTCACCGATTGGGATACCGTCCCGCTCGTTGTTCTGTCGGCGTTCATGACTTTGTTCACCGGGCAACCAGATCCGTTCGACGCCAGGCATGCGCTCACTGCCCCGTAACTCGCGCACCAATTGATCAACCCGGGCTTTAAAGCCATCAACATCACCAAAAGCCCTCAGGTCGATGGCCATGATGGCCTGGCCGGTATTGGTCACGCTGGTGTCGTCGTGGTTGAAATCAATCACCTGGCGGCCCATGGACGCGCCATTGAGGGTGCCCGCGAGCAGGCCCACGATCAAGGACAGTCCGTAGCCCTTGTAACCACCGATCGGCATCAGGAATCCTTCTTCGGCACGTTTCGGGTCGGTCAGCGGTTGGCCCAGTCTATCAATCATCCAGCCCACCGGCATGGTCTCACCACGCTGGGCTTTGGCCTTGACCTTGCCATAAGCCGCCACCGTGGTCGCCATGTCCAGCACAACCGCAGGCTCCTGACCCGCCGGCACGGCCACCGCAATCGGATTGGTCGACAGCAGCATGTCGAGCCCGCCCCAAGGGGGTAAATGGTTGGCATTACCGACCGCGAAGTAGAGCCCAATCATGTCCTGTGCCATCGGCATGCGCGCATAAAGCGAAGCGGGTCCGGCATGGTTGCTGAATTGGGCGCCCACCCAGGCGATGCCGCAATGGCGCGCTTTCTCAATCGCCAGTGCGGCGGCGCGCTGCATCACCAGATGGCCCATGCCATTGTCACCATCGAGCAAAGCCATGCCGGGACGCTCTTGCAACACCTTGATGTTGGGACGCAGATTGAGCCCACCAGCCCGGATTCGCCTGGCATAGGGCATCAAACGGATCACCCCATGGCCGTCTGAGCCCTGCAACTCGGCTTCGGCCATCAAGCCCCCGACGATCGCGGCATCGGCTTCAGGCAGGCCCAGGCGGTTCATCGCTTGCGTGATGAACTGGCTTAATTGGGCAAATGGAATACGTGTTTCTGACATATATAAATAACTTTGTGGGACAGACCGTAGCCCTGTCCCCAACACTTCGTAGCTGTTGGTTGCCTAACTTGCGGGACAGCGCCACAACCGTGGCGCTTGATTATGTTCGGAAACCTTAGCGCTTTTCGGTTTCGCCGGCTCAACGCCGATCGGCTAGGGCATGAGCGATGGTGCCCAGGTCCACATACTCCAGTTCACTGCCGGCAGGAACACCCCTGGCCAGCCGGGTCAGCTTCAGGCCGCGGGCCTTGAGGGTTTCGCTGATCACATGGGCTGTTGCCTCGCCTTCGGCTGTGAAGTTGGTGGCCATGATGACCTCTTGCACCACACCGTCGAGCACCCGCTCAAACAGTTTTTTAAGACCAATATCCTTGGGTCCAATGCCGTCAAGCGGGCTAAGTTTCCCCATCAAAACAAAGTACAGGCCCTGGTAGGCTCCGGTTCTCTCCAGCGCCGACTGATCCGCTGGTGTTTCAACCACGCACAGCTTGCTGCGGTCACGCCGCTGGTCCAAACAAGTGGTGCAGACTTCGGCTTCGGTGAATGTATGACAGCGCTCACAGTGGCGCACGCTAGCAACCGCTTCTTGCAAGGCGCGCGCCAACATCACGGCACCGACCCGGTCGTTTTGTAAAAGATGAAATGCCATGCGCGAGGCCGACTTCACCCCGACACCGGGCAGCCGACGCAAGCCCTGGATCAGGCCCTCCAGCATGTTGGAATCCGACATGGCCAACGACTCAGACGCTTAAAACGGAAATTTCATGCCGCCAGGCAGACCCGGCATCCCGGCCGAGAGCTTGCCCATTTTCCCTTGGCTGGTCTCTTCGGCCTTGCGCACCGCATCATTGAAAGCGGCAGCCACCAGGTCCTCCAGCATGTCTTTGTCCTCAGACAGCAAACTCGGATCAATGGTGACACGTCGTACATCGTGTTTGCAAGTCATGGTGATTTTGACCAAGCCCGAACCGGATTCGCCCGAAACCTCGACATGTCCGAGTTCCTCCTGGGCCTTCTTCATGTTGTCTTGCATCGCCTGGGCTTGCTTCATGAGTCCGGCGAGTTGTCCTTTGTTAAACATAGTTTTCCTTCTGGTCTAGGTGTTGGGGACAGAGCTAAAGATCTGTCCCGCAAGGTTTCATGAAGCCTTAACACTGCCGGGAACGATTTTCGCGCCAAAATCTCGCATCATCGACTTGACGAATGGATCTTCCTCAATAATTTTTTCTGCGCGCTGTTGTCGCTCGGCCGCAGCTGCGGCAATTCGTCGTGCCGGGCTATCGGTGACCCTTCCCACCTCGACTGCCAACTGAACACCGCCCTGTCCAGCGAGCTGCAAGGCTGCTTGCAAACGCTCCCGGCTGGTCGGCTGATTCAAGGATTCTCGTTCGATACGCAGCAGCCACTGGTCGGTGTCTCGCGCCACCAACTGTGACTGCAATGCCAACTCGCGCACCAAGGCGCTAACCGCCTCGTCTTTGATCAACTGAAGGACAACCGAGTGCCAGAAATCTCCCTCTTCGCTAGGGAGAACCGACGGTTGAGCGGATGGCAAAGACGGAATTTCCTCAGACCGTTGCATGGTGCGCAAACCCGGCTCAGGCTGTACCCGAACAGGAAGAGCCTGCACGCTAAGTGCTATAGCAGGCTGGGCCAGCGCTTGCGGCATTGGAATCGGTGGCGGTTGGGTCGGTTGCTGCGGCTCAATCAGTATTTTTTTTTGAGCGTACGCCGCTGTTGCGACTTGCGGCTTGAATGCGAACAGGCGCAACAAAACCATGGTCAGTGCGGCATATTCATCGGGCGCCAAACCCAGCTCAGTGCGTCCATGCAAACACATGCTGTAGAGCAACTGGGTCTCATCGGCCGGCATCAAAGCAGCCAGCTGGGCAGTCTCTTGCGCCTCGGGATCTTGTTCTTCAGGCAGCGTTGGAACCGCCTGCAGCACCGCCATGCGCTGCAAAATCATGCTCATTTCTTCCAGTGTTGACGCCGCACTCAAGCCATGCAGACGCAAGGTTTCTGA
>CAXNKH010000253.1:0-3132 GCA_964202765.1 Burkholderiales bacterium
ATCACTGGGCGCAGCGGCACCAGCCCTTATTTCGCTGCAATGTGCAATGCCGCCGCCTCGCACATGGTCGAGCAAGACGATGTGCACAACGCTTCAGTCTTTCATCCAGCCACTGTGGTTTTTTCCGCAGCTCTGGCCACTGCTCAGGCCATCGGCGCTTCCGGTCAACAGTTACTGGCCGCATCGGTCGCTGGTTACGAAGTGGGGATCCGGGTCGGAGAATTTTTGGGACGATCCCATTACAAGGTATTTCATACCACCGGCACAGCCGGCACCCTGGCTGCCGCTGCCGCGGTCGGGAATTTGCTGGGTCTCAGCCCGGCGCAAATGCTCAACGCTTTTGGCTCAGCCGGCACCCAGTCCGCTGGCCTGTGGGAATTCCTGCGTGATGCCGCCGACTCCAAGCAGTTGCACACCGCACATGCCAGCGCCGCTGGCCTGCAGTCGGCCTATCTGGCGCAGCAGGGCTTCACCGGTGCTCAGCACATTCTCGAAGGCGCGCAGGGCATGGCCGCGGGGATGTCGAGCGACGCCGATGCCAGGCGCTTGACCGATAGACTGGGCGCGCGCTGGGCTACGGCCGAGACTTCCTTTAAGTACCACGCCTGCTGCCGTCACACCCATCCGGCAGCCGATGCCCTGATCAAGGTGATGCAAGACCATCAACTCCAGGCCCCTGACATCAGCAAAGTCGTCACCCATGTGCATCAAGGGGCGATTGACGTGCTTGGGCCGGTGGTCGATCCCAGTACGGTTCACCAATCCAAGTTTTCCATGGGTACCGTGCTGGCCCTTGCCGCACGCTTTGGTTTCGCGGGCTTAAGCGAATTCCAGCAAAGTTTTGCGGAGCCGGCGACCCGCGATTTCTGTGACCGGGTCGAGATGGAACTTGATGCCGAAGTGGACGCCGCCTATCCGCAGCGCTGGATTGGCAAGGTCACGGTGCAGACTCGCGATGGCCGCATCCTGCGGGGTCGGGTCGATGAGCCCAAGGGCGATCCCGGCAACACACTGAGTCGCGCCGAAATCACCGACAAGGCCATGCGCCTGGCCAGTTACAGCCAAGGCGCAAGCCCCGAGGAAATGCGAAGCGCCATCGCAGGCCTGTGGCAAATCGCCCAAGTCCAACAGGTCTCTTCTTTGTTGACCGCAGCATGATGAACGCCAACATCCAACTGGCGCGTTCCTTTCTCTTTGTTCCCGGCAACCGTCCCGAGCGCTACGTCAAAGCCTTGAACAGCGGCGCCGATCTGGTGATTGTTGATCTGGAAGATGCCGTGGCCGCCAGTGACAAACCGGCCGCACGTGCGGCTTTGCAACAGGCCTGGCCCGGCTTCAGTGCAGAGGACAGGTCCCGCCTGCTGGTGCGCATCAATGCCTGTGACAGCGTCTGGCATTCCGACGATCTGCAACTCATGCGTTTGCTGCAACCGGTTGCCCTGCTGTTGCCCAAGGCCGAAACAGCAGCTCAAATTGTTGGGCTGTCCCATGCCATGGGCCCCTCCTGTGCCCTGATCCCACTGATTGAATCGGCACTGGGGGTTTTCAACCTGCATTCGATTGCTGCTGCGCCACAGGTGATCCGACTGGCCCTGGGTCACATCGATTTGCAAGTTGATTTGGGAATGCAATGTGGAGCCGATGAGAGCGAGCTGTTGCCGGTTCGCTTCGCCATGGTGCTGGCCTCACGACTGGCTCAGCTGGCGGCCCCACTCGATGGGGTCACGGTACGGACAGACGATCCAGCCCAGATGCACAGCGACACCTTGCGTGGAAAACGCATTGGTTTTGGCGCCAGGTTGTGTATTCATCCGTCGCAGGTGGCGCCGGCCCATGCCGCTTTAGCGCCCAGCGCCGAGGAACTCGATTGGGCACGAAGGGTGGTGGCGGCCGACGCCGCCTCTCAAGGCGCCGCGATCAAGCTCGATGGCCGCATGATTGACAGGCCGGTCGTGATGCTGGCGCAACGCACCCTGGCCCTGGCCCATCAAGCTCAATAAAAAAGCCCGCAAATTTGCGGGCTTTTTTAGGCTGGGTTCAGATCAACGATCTGACTTAGCGAAACGCTTTTGCGCATCACGCGGAACAAACACCTTGCCGTTACTGGCAGGTTTTGCAAATGCAGGTTTGCCAAAAGAGCCCTTGTTCAGGGTCGGTTTACCCAGGGTCGAACGGCGCGGTGCAGCGTCCGGACGCGGCGCAAAGTCTTGCCGTGGTGCGAAGTCAGGGCGCGCTGCCCCGGCCCTGGCCGCTTCATGGCGCGGTGCGGAAAAGCGGTCATTGAAACCCCCTTTGCGTTCATAACTACGCCCTTCGCCTGGGCCCGGGCCTGGTCCGAAATTGCGAGCCCGCGAATTATTGTCGCTGGGGCCACGGCTGTTGCGGCCACCAAAGCTGGCATTCGGACGCGAATGCGAAAAACGCTGCTGCGGCTCCAGGCCAGGAATTGTTTCGGCCTTGAATTGCTGACGAGTGAAGGCCTCGATATCGAAAATCTTGCGACGATCGCGGATTTCGGCCAAGGTCACCGCAATACCGTCACGCCCGGCCCGACCAGTGCGGCCGATGCGATGGGTGTAGTCCTCGGCCTTCATCGGCAGACCAAAATTAAACACGTGGCTGATGGTCGGCACGTCGATGCCGCGCGCGGCCACATCAGTTGCCACCAGAATTTGCACCTGACCTTGACGCAAAGCCATCAAGCGACGATTTCGCAAACCCTGGCTCAAGGCACCATGCAAGGCCACGGCCGAGAAACCTTCTTGCTGCAGGTCATTGGCCAAGCCATCACACTCGATTTGAGTGCTGACAAAGACGATGGCCTGGTTGATCGTGGTGTCGCGTAACCAGTGATCCAGCAACTTGCGTTTGTGCTGGGCGTTGTCGGCCCAAAACAGAACCTCCTTGATGTTCTGGTGTCTTTCCTGTGGGCTATCGATTTGCACGCGTTGCGGTTCACGCATGACACGTTGGGCCAACTGCTGAATGCGCGGCGCAAAAGTAGCGCTGAACATCATGGTTTGTTTGCGTCCTATCGTCAATTGATTAACTTCAGCCAGATCATCGGCGAAACCCAGATCCAACATGCGGTCAGCTTCGTCAACTACCAGGAACTGAACCTGGTCCAGCTTG
>CAXNKH010000254.1:0-3130 GCA_964202765.1 Burkholderiales bacterium
CTTGTGCAGCCACTCAAACCTTGCTCGCAATGGATGTTCAATCCAGACACTCAACAACCAGATTCAAAAACAACAGACCAAAAAAAACGGGCGGTAGTTACCCGCCCGTTTGGTCGTGAGCAATAATTGTACCGCACTATTGGGTAAAAATCCTTTTATTTCAATGGTTTATCTGACGGCCGCCAGCAAGGTTCGGGTGTATTCATGCTGTGGTGACTGCATCACTTGGGCCACCGGCCCGGACTCGACAATCAGGCCGTCTTTCATGACGAGCACCTGATGCGCCATGGCGCGAATCACGTCCACGTCATGGGTAATCAGCAGATAGCCCAAGCCCCGCTCGCGTTGCAGGGTTTGCAGCAACTCCAGAATCTGCTTCTGAATAGTGACATCAAGCGCGCTGGTCGGCTCGTCAAGCACCAAGATCCGAGGCTTAATGATCAGGGCCCGAGCGATAGCCAGGCGCTGCCTTTGCCCACCCGAGAACTCATGGGGATAGCGTTGCATCAACCCTTCAAACTGGGACTCGTTCAACCCAACATCGCTCAGCGCTAGCGCCACCCGTTGCCGCCGTTGCAGCGGCGGTAAGCCGGGTTCGTGAATAGACAGGCCTTCCCCTACGATCTCCTCTACCGTCAAACGGGGTGACAAAGACGAAAAAGGATCCTGGAAAACCACTTGAACGGTGCGCCGCAACACGCGATTGATCTCGGATTTTTCGCCCCAGACTTGGCCCGTCACTTCAATCTCTCCGGCATAGGGAATCAAGCCCAGGGCGGCCAATGCCAGGGTGGACTTGCCCGAACCAGACTCCCCGACCACGCCCAGGGTCTGTCCAGGTGCAAGCATCCAACTCGCGCCATGTAAAGCCACAAATTCACCGCTTTTTAGCCAGCCCCGCACACCCGGCAATGGCGTTGGATAAGTCACCCTGAGCCCGCGTGCGCGCAGCAAGGGTTCCGCCGTATCCTGCTGGGGCCGCTCAAGCACATCGCGCGCCGGCTTGCTGTCGAGCAGGCGACGGGTATAACTGTGTTGAGGACGGGCAAACACCTCGTTAACCAGCCCCTGCTCCACAATATGGCCGTTCTCCATCACAATGACCCGATCGGCAAAGCGACGCACCAGATTGAGGTCATGCGTGATCATGAGCACGGCCATGCCATTTTTTTGCTGTAACTCATCGAGCAAATCCAATATCTGCCCGCGTAAACTGACATCCAGTGCGGTGGTCGGCTCGTCAGCCAACAAGAGGCGAGGCTGACAGGCCAGTGCCATGGCGATCATGGCGCGCTGGCGTTGACCGCCACTGAGCTGGTGCGGAAAAGACTGGGCACGCCGCTGAGGTTCAGGAATCCCGGTTTTTTCCAGCAGGCCAATCGCCGCCTGACTGGCTTGGGCGTAGCTCAGCCCCTGCTTGATTTCCAGTACTTCGGCAATTTGATCCCCAATGGTGAACAGGGGGTTGAGCGCCGTCACGGGCTCCTGAAAAATCATCGCAATGTCCTGGCCCCGGATACGGCGTAGCGCGGGTTCTGACAAGGCCAGTAAATCGACGCTGGCGGACTGGCCTGACCAATGCGCCTGACCACTGAGCTGCGCATCTTGGACCAGCCTCAGCAAGCTCAAGGCGGTCACTGTCTTGCCCGATCCTGATTCGCCCACTAGAGCCAACTTTTCACCCGGTGCGACTGAAAAATTGATGCCTCGCACCACTTCTTTACCGCCAAATGCGACTTTCAGGTTCCTGACTTCCAACAAGGCGGCTTGGGGCAGCGGGGCGATCATTGGGCGCCCTTGCTGACATCCACAGGGTCTTGATCCGCTTTACGAGGATCGAGTGCGTCCCTCAGTGCATCGCCCATGAAAGTCAGCAACAGTAACGTGATGACCAGCACGCCGAAGGTTGTCAAGGAAATCCACCAGGCGTCAATGTTATTTTTGCCCTGGGCTAGCAACTCACCCAGGGAAGGGGTCCCAGGTGGCACACCAAGGCCAAGAAAATCCAGCGAAGTCAGCGCCAAAATTGCTGCGCTCATGCGAAAAGGCAGGAAAGTGACGACGGGTGTCAGGCTGTTGGGCAGCATGTGGCGCCAGATAATTTGCCAGTCACTCAAACCCATGGCACGGGCCGCTCTGACGTAATCGAGCTGCCGATTCCTGAGGAATTCAGCCCTTACATAATCCGACAAGCCCATCCAACCAAACAGGCTGAGCAACACCAGCAACAACCAGATGCTGGGGTCAAACACCGCCGCAAAAATAATCAGCAGGTACAGCTCTGGCATGGAGCCCCAGATTTCAATAAAACGTTGGAACAGCAGATCGGTTTTCCCGACGAAAAATCCCTGTATGGCACCCGTGATAATGCCCAGCAGCACGCCGATGAAAGTCAAAGTCAAAGCGAATAAAACCGAGATCCGAAAACCATAAAGCAGCCTGGCAACCACGTCGCGCCCCCGATCGTCCGTGCCCAACCAGTTCTCAGTGGATGGGCCCGACGGGTTGGGCTCCTTGGCAAAGTAGTTGATCGTGGTGTGGTGATAACGGTTGACTGGGTAGAGGGCAAAATTACCTGCTTTATCGAACTGCTGCGCAATAAAGGGGTCCAAGTAATCGGTTGGCGTCAGGAAATCACCGCCAAACCTGGTTTCCGGCAAGGTCATGAAGATGGGTGAGAACCACCGACCTTCATAACGAGCGACCAGGGGCTTGTCGTTGGAGATCAGTTCAGCACCCAGGCTTAAAACAAACAACAGACCCAATACGATCAAGCTCCAAAACCCCAATCGATTGCGTTTAAAGCGCCGCCAGGAGCGCTGCGTTGGCGACAAGCTGACGGTTGGGGGCACCGCTTGGGACTGGGTGTCAGGTGCCATATCAGTCAAACTTCACACGGGGATCGACCCAGACATAACAAAGGTCTGAGATCAGTTTGGTCACCAAGCCAATCAAGGTGAAGAAGTAAAGCGTTCCCAACACGACGGGGTAATCACGTCGCATCACCGATTCATAAGACAACAAGCCCAACCCGTCCAGCGAAAACAGGGTTTCGATTAACAAAGAACCGGTAAAGAAAGAGCCAATAAAAGCAGCCGGAAAGCCCGTGACCAGTGGAATCAGTGCATTT
>CAXNKH010000255.1:0-3125 GCA_964202765.1 Burkholderiales bacterium
GCCCTCATCGAGCTCCAACCAGGCGCCGCGCTTGAGGCCGCGGGGCAGCACCATAGCACCGTAGCGGATACGAATCAAACGACTCACCGCATGACCCACAGCTTCGAGCATGCGACGAACTTCGCGATTACGTCCTTCTGAAATCGTCACGCGGTACCAGCAATTGGAGCCCTCGCCGCCACCGTCTTCGATCGAGCCGAACTGAGCCATGCCATCGTCAAGCTTGACCCCCTCGAGCAGCATTTTCTTTTCTTCGACGCTCAATGCACCCAGAACCCGAACCGCATATTCCCGCTCCAGACCAAAACGTGGATGCATCAGTTTGTTGGCCAACTCACCCGAACTGGTCAACAGCAACAGGCCCTCGGTATTGAGGTCGAGGCGACCGACCGATTGCCACTTGCCCTGGTACAACTTGGGCAAACGACGGAACACCGTGGGTCGGTTTTGCGGATCGTCATGGGTGACCACTTCGCCCACAGGCTTGTGGTAAGCGATCACCCTGGGCGGCGGGGCGTCAACTCGAAAACGAATTGGCTTGCCATTGACTTTGACCTGGTCGCCGAACTGAATGCGCTGACCAATGTGAGCCGGCTCGTTATTCACCGAGATCCGCCCTTCCATGATGAGCTGCTCCATCTCCAGACGTGAGCCCATGCCGGCTTGGGCCAACACCTTGTGCAGCTTGGGCGATTCAGCCTGCGGCGGCAACACCCTCTTGGGCGGGGACAGACCAGGGGTTTCTTCATCGACATCGAACTGGCCCGAGACCACATCGGCAAACCTGATCGCCTCCGAATTGCCAGTTTCAAGCGACAAGCCTGTATCCTGCTCTAGCGAAATATCAGGTTGGTCAGGCTGATCGGGCTGAGTCATGTCATCGGGCGTAACGTTCATGCAGGATTCTCATTGAAAATATCCGTCTCGGCTCTGGTTTGGATATCCAAATCAGCCTGTCGTGGTGCTTCAAGGTTTTGCAAAGACTCAAAGATCTCCGGCTGCCGCTTTGGGCTGTCCAGCAACGGCAATTCACTCAGGGATTGCAGCCCCAAATCGTCCAGAAACTGTCGGGTTGTGGCATAGAGCGCAGGCCGGCCCGGCGTCTCGCGCTGCCCAATCACTTCAACCCAGCCTCGATCTTCGAGTTGCTTGAGAATCAGGGAATTGATCGTGACGCCACGTACATCTTCCATGTCACCACGGGTCACTGGCTGTCGATAGGCAATGATGGCCAGAGTTTCCAAGGCGGCGCGACTGTAACGCGGGGGTTTTTCAGGGTGCAATCGGTCCAGGTACTCCCGCATCGAGCCCCGGCTCTGAAAACGCCAACCACTGGCCACCTGAACCAACTCCACGCCGCGCTGGTCCCAATCCAGCTGCAAATCATGCAACAAGGACTTGATCGTGTCGCTGCCCAAGGCGTCGGCAAACAGGACCCGCAGCTCCGCCAGCGTCAGCGCCTGCTGCGAGCAGATCAGTGCAGTTTCGAGTACACGCTTGGCATCAGCCGTGTTCATGACTTGTTGATTCCGGGAAAATCGATTCAGCGAATCGGAATAGTTTAGGCAGAGGCATCAACTCTGATGCGCCTGCGACCGGCAGGCATAGGGGCAGAACTGCCGAGGCTGGACCAGCCTTTAAGTTTCATTGTAGCGCAGGCCCCAAGCTGCCAGCGCCGCCTTCATATCTGGGGGTAAATCGGCCTTCATCACCATGCTCTGGCCCGTGATGGGGTGCACAAAAGCCAGTCGTCTGGCATGCAGCGCCTGCCGGATCATCCCCGCCGCAGGGGCTCCACCATACAGTTCATCGGCCACCAGGGGATGGCCCAGCGCGGCCAGATGAACCCGAATCTGATGCGTGCGACCGGTGTGCAATGTGCATTTCAGCCAGCAGCCCAACACTGCATTTTCCAACAGTTCAACGCTGGTTTTGGCGGTCTTTCCCGCCTGACGCTCCAAATCGACCACGGCCATGCGCAAGCGGTTGCGCGGGTCTCTTCCTATAGCTTGCTCCAGATCCCGTTGCCTGCTCCCCTGCCAAGGTCGATGCGCCAAAGCCAGATACTGACGACTGACCTCACGCGCTGCAATCAACCTCACCAGCGCATCCATCGCCTGGCGGCTTCGTGCCACCAGCATCAAGCCACTGGTGTCTTTGTCGAGCCGGTGCACGATGCCAGCCCGTGGCAACGTGGCTGCCATCGGGTCATGGGCCAGCAAACCATTGAGCAAGGTGCCACTCCAATTTCCCGGCGCCGGATGCACCACCAGGCCAGCGGGCTTGTTGATGACCCGCAGATGCTCGTCCTCGAACACACTGTCGAGCGCCATGGGCTCAGGCCTGAAGGCCTGGCTCTGGGGTGTCGGGCGCAATTCGATGACGCCTTGCATTCCCAATTTGACCCGAACCGAGGCCCTGGTCTGAACCACACCGTGGATCACTACCGAGCCTGTTGCGATCAATTGTTGCAAATAACTTCGAGAAAATTCGGGGATCAACTCGACCAGGGCCTGATCGAGCCGCAGTCCATGCTGCAGATCTCCCACCAACCATGGGCGCAATTCAGTTTCAATCCCCGGCAGTGATCCCTCCTGGCCATCGCTTTGCAGGTCTTGGTCTTCATCGGCCAAGGGGTCGGTCGATATAATCATTTTGGAATTCCTCAAGAAAGCTGCCCCCATGTGTTGTGCCAAATTATCGGTTGCTCGCGTCCCTCTTATCAGTGGGCTTTTGTCCCTGCTGCTTGCCTGCTCCACGGCTACGGTCGACAAGACAGCGTCCTGGAGTCCAAATAAGATTTATTCCGAGGCCAAAGACGAGTTACAGGCCGGCGCTTACAAAAATGCGATCGAACTGTTTGAGAAGCTTGAAGGCCGCGCCGCCGGCACGCCATTGGCACAACAGGCCCAGCTGGAAAAAGCCTACGCACACTACAAGTTTTCCGAGCCAGCCCAGGCCATCGCCACCATCGACCGGTTCCTGAAACTGCACCCAGCCAGTCCGGCCATCGATTACGCCCTCTACCTCAAGGGCATCATCAGCTTCAACGATGACCTGGGTTTGTTTTCAGCCATCACCCGGCAAGATTTGTCGGAGCGGGATCAAAAAGCAGCCAAAGAATC
>CAXNKH010000256.1:0-3122 GCA_964202765.1 Burkholderiales bacterium
GTTACGGCAACGGCACTGGGATGGTTATCACAAAACCATGGCCAGCGGCCAAACCCGTTACGGTCACGATGTATTGCGGGTTCCGGCTGTGAATAAGGCTGGTCAGGCCATGTCGATCGCATTCACCGTTGCCCTGCTGCACACACCGGACCACGAACCCTCAGCCATCGTCGCGGTGATTCGCGACGAGACCGCCCGCTTTGCAGAAGAGCGTCATTTGCGCAAACGCCTGACCGAGCTTGAGTCCAAATCAGGTTCTTAAGCCAAGCCCCACAACATAAAAGCTTGCGGGACAGACCTTCAGCTCTGTCCCCAACACTTTAGGAATGAATCGAATGAGCAAAGCCCTGGATGGCGTCCGTATTCTTGATTTCACCCATGTGCAATCAGGCCCCACTTGCACTCAGCTACTGGCCTGGATGGGTGCCGACGTGATCAAGGTTGAGAAGGCTGGCGAAGGCGATGCCACGCGCGGCCAGTTGCGCGACATCCCGGGTGTGGACAGCTTGTACTTCACCATGCTCAACCACAACAAGCGCTCCATCACGCTCAACACCAAGAGCGCCAAGGGCAAAGCCGTGCTGGACCGCCTGATCGGCGAATGTGATGTGCTGGTGGAGAATTTTGCGCCCGGCGCCTTGGATCGCATGGGCATCACCTGGGACCATATTCAGCAGCTCAATCCACGCATGATCGTGGCCTCCGTCAAGGGCTTCGGTCCGGGTCAGTACGAAGACTGCAAAGTCTATGAGAATGTCGCGCAGTGTGCCGGTGGTGCTGCCTCGACCAGTGGTTTTGACGATGGCCCGCCGATGGTCACCGGCGCACAAATTGGCGACAGCGGCACCGGCGTTCATTTGGCCCTGGGCATCGTCGCTGCGCTGTACCAGCGCAACAGCTCGGGCCGTGGCCAAAAGGTTTTGGCACCGATGCAGGATGCAGTGCTCAATCTGTGCCGCGTCAAGCTGCGCGATCAGCAGCGCCTCGAGCGTACTGGCACCATGCACGAATACCCCCAGTATCCCGATGGCAAGTTCGGCGAGGCGGTACCGCGCGCGGGCAATGCGTCCGGTGGCGGTCAACCCGGCTCTATCCTGAAGTGCAAGGGCTGGGAAACCGACCCCAACGCCTATATCTATTTCATCACCCAGGCTGCAGTCTGGCCTGCGGTGTGCAAGGTGATTGGCGAGGAGAGCTGGGTCACCGACGCGGCTTTTGCCACACCAGCGGCACGCCTGCTACATCTCGGCCCGATCTTCGCCCGAATCGAGCAATGGACCATGACCCAAACCAAGTTTGAGGCCATGGACATCCTGAACCAGTACGACATTCCCTGCGGTCCGATTCTGTCGATGAAAGAAATCGCCGAAGATCCTTCCTTGCGTGCCACGGGAACCATTGTTGAGGTCGATCACCCGACCCGCGGTAAGTACCTGACAGTCGGCAACCCAATCAAGATGTCCGACAGCCCAACCGTTGTCACCCGCTCACCTCTGTTGGGGGAGCACACCGAAGAAGTACTGACCCAACTGGGCTACACGCCGAACGAAATTGCTGATTTGAAATCCGAAAAAGTAATTTAAAACTGCGCTTGCCTACCCGGCAATCGTTCATTCCAATGACTCTCTAGAAAGAAACGAGAACACGCCATGAGCATCAATAAAAACAAAGTGCGAGAAATTCTCGATGCCGTCAAAGCCGCTGGCCGTGACTCCCTGACCGCACCCGAAGGCAAGCTGGTGTGTGATGCTTATGGCATTTCCGTACCCCAAGAAGGCACGGCCAGCAGTGCGGCCCTAGCCCAGAAAATCGCATCGGCCATGGGCTTCCCCGTGGTGATGAAGATCGTTTCGCCTGACATCCTGCACAAAACCGAAGCTGGCGGCGTGATCGTCGGTGTCAAGGATGCAGCAGCGGCAGCGGCAGCTTACGACACCATCATTGCCAACGCCAAGAATTACAACGCGAATGCCAGCATCTTCGGTGTTCAGGTTCAGCAGATGATCCAAGGTGGCCAGGAAGTCATCATCGGCGCAGTCACCGATGACAGCTTTGGCAAACTGGTGGCTTTCGGTCTGGGTGGTGTGCTGGTTGAAGTACTCAAGGACATCACTTTCCGTCTGGCCCCAGCCAGCATGGAAGATGCTTATTCCATGCTCGACGGCATTCAGGCCGCCGAAATGCTCAAGGGCGTTCGTGGTAGCGACCCGGTCGATCGCGAGGCCCTGGCCAAAATGATTGTGGGCGTCAGCCAACTGGTCAGCGACTTCCCCGAAATTTCCGAGATGGACCTGAATCCCGTGTTTGCCAGCAAATCATCGGCCATTGCCGCTGATGTGCGCATCGTGGTTGATTTCACAGTCAAAGTGCCGCGCCATCGCCCCGCAGAGAGCGATGTCCTGGTGGCCATGAACCGCATCATGCAGCCCAAGTCGGTGGCCGTGATTGGTGCTTCAGCCGAAGCCGGCAAGATCGGCAATTCAGTCATGAAGAATCTGGTCAATGGCGGCTACAAGGGCGCGATCTACCCGATTCACCCCAAGGCCGAAGAAATCTTGGGCTTCAAAGCCTACAAGAGCGTCAAAGACGTCCCCGGCGACATTGATACCGCTGTCTTTGCCATTCCGGCCAAGTTGGTGGCTAGCGCTTTGATTGAGTGCGGCGAGAAGAAAATTGCCGGCGCGGTGTTGATTCCTTCCGGTTTTGCCGAGAGTGGTGAACCCGCCATGCAAGAAGAACTGGTGGCCATTGGCCGCAAGTACGACATTCGTCTGATGGGACCCAACATCTATGGCTTCTACTACACCCCGGCCAATTTGTGCGCGACCTTCTGTACCGCTTATGACGTCAAGGGTTCAGCCGCTTTGTCGTCCCAGTCGGGCGGTATCGGCATGGCCATCATCGGTTTCAGCCGATCGGCCAAGATGGGTGTGTCAGCCATTGTCGGCCTGGGTAACAAGTCCGACATCGACGAAGACGATCTGCTGATTTTCTTTGAGCAAGATCCCAACACCAAGGTCATCGCCCAGCACTGTGAAGACCTGAAAGATGGCCGCGCTTTCGCTGAAGTTGCCAAACGCGTCTCCAAGAAAAAACCGGTGATCGTGCTGAAAGCTGGCCGC
>CAXNKH010000257.1:0-3109 GCA_964202765.1 Burkholderiales bacterium
CCGGCCAAAACTTGGCTGACCTTGGCGCCGAGGTGATCAAAGTCGAGCGCCCCAAAACCGGCGACGACTCACGCGCTTTCGGGCCGCCCTGGGTCAAAGACCAGGCAGGCAAAGACACCCGGGAATCGGCTTACTACACGGCCGCCAACCGGGGCAAAAAATCGATCACCCTCAACCTGTCACAGCCCGCAGGCCAGGCCCTGGTGCGGGAACTGGCACGCGATGTCGATGTTCTGATCGAGAACTACAAATTTGGCGACCTGGCGCGCTATGGCCTGGGTTATGAGGATCTTAAAAAAATCAACCCCGGCCTGATCTACTGCTCGGTCACCGGCTTCGGCCAAACCGGCCCCTACCGCGAACATCCTGGTTATGACTTCATGATCCAAGGCATGGGCGGCATGATGAGTGTCACGGGCGAACCCGACGATGCGCCCGGCGGCGGACCCCAACGCGCTGGCGTTCCGGTGGCTGACATCATCACCGGCATGTACGCCTCGATCGCAATTTGTGCTGCGCTTGCCCACCGAGCCGTGACCGGCGTCGGCCAGCAGCTTGATCTGGCCCTGCTCGACTCGCAAATTGCCCTGCTCAGCTACCAAAACACCAATTACTTTGCCACCGGAACGCCACCCAAGCGGATTGGCAACCTGCATCCCAATATTGTTCCCTACCAACCCTTCAAAACCTCCGACGGCAGCGTGATCCTGGCTTGTGGCAACGACAACCTGTTCCGCAAATTTTGTGAAGCAGCCGGCTGTACCGAACTACTCGCGGATCCCCGCTTCACCGGCAATGGGCTTCGGGTCGAGAACCGCAGCGAACTGACTCGCTTGTTGCAACAGGTGTTCGCCCAACGCAGCACCCGGGACTGGGTCGAGCTGCTGGAGGCCGCCGGCGTACCGAACGGACCGATCAACAATATTGCCCAGGTATTCGAAGAACCCCAGGTGAAAGCCCGCGGCATCAAGGTCGAACTTGACCACCCGGTTGCAGGCAAATTGCCGACGGTGGCCAGTCCCATGCGTTTTTCTGCAACACCCGTCGAGTACAAAAGAGCGCCACCAATACTGGGCCAGCACACTGAGGAAATTCTGCGCGAGCGCTTACAACTCGACAGCGATGCCATTGCCAAGCTACGCTCAGCAGGTACCATCTAAGCCCAAAGGAATCGAATGTTTGAAGGTTTGAAAAAATCACTCAAAAAAACCAGCCAAAAGCGCGTCCTGAACACCTTGCTTCGCGACTGTCAGGTTTTGATGTCAGAGCGCGGCGAAGCCAATAGTGTGGTGATTGGTCGCCAGCTGATTGATCATCTTTCGAAACTGACAGATGATCAGTTACTCGAGTTCTTCAAGCGACTTTCTCTCGATTTCAGCCCCCACCCAGCGCAGGTTCTGGCTGCGGCGCAAGCCTATTCGGAACAGGCAACGTCTGCGCATCTCAAGCGCCTGCTGCAAACCGCTGAGCCACCTCGACTGGAACTGTTTCGACGCATCAACCGCACGTCCGGTGGTACTGCCGCCCTGGTCACCATGCGCTCCACTTTGCTCAAACATTTGCGCGCCAACCCTGAACTTCAGGTTCTGGAAAATGACTTGCTCCATGTGTTTGCCAGCTGGTTTAACCCGGGATTTTTGCATCTGCAGAAAGTTGATTGGGATTCACCGGCCCGCTTGCTGGAGAAGCTGATAAAGCACGAAGCCGTGCATGAAATCGACGGCTGGGACGATCTTCGCCGCAGACTGGCACCCGATAGACGCTGCTTTGCGTTCTTCCACCCTCAATTGCCGGGCGAGCCCCTGATTTTTGTCGAGGTCGCCCTGCTGAGCGAGATCCCAGCCAGCATTGCCCCTTTGATAGACAAAAAATCGACGCCTTTGTCACCAGAAAAGTTCAAAGTGGCAACGTTTTATTCAATCAGCAACTGCGAAACAGGTCTGAGCGGCGTGTCACTGGGCAACTTCCTGATCAAGCGGGTGGCCGAACAATTGAAGCTTGAATTGCCGCAAATCAAGACTTTTTGCACCCTCTCTCCGATTCCCGGCTTTGCCGTCTGGCTGTTGGCCACCACTGATTTCAGAGACATTCACGGCAAGCGCCGAGGTCTAGATCTGCGCCTGAGCAAGGCCCGAGAAGAGTTGCTACTGGCTTGCAAAGGGGATCTCTCCACTTTGGCCCAGACCAGCGTGCTGCGAGGCCTCACGTCTGAGCAGCAACAAGCCTTGCAGCGCTTGTGCAGTGCTTACCTGGCGCACAAATCGGTGGCTGGCGGGGCCGATCCGGTGGCGCGCTTTCACCTCGACAATGGCGCCCGGCTTGAACGTATCAACCCGCTGGCCGACCTGTCACACAAGGGCTTGAAGCAATCCTTTTCAACGATGGTGAACTACTTGTATGACCTCGAACAGATCGAGGTCAACCATGAAAAATTTATTCATGGCGAAGTGGTTTACGCCAAGTCGGTCAACAAGCTGCTTTAGCGCGAGCTGACTTGTTGCTTCCGTGCGCCGCCGGCCCACAGCCACAAAAGCGCCCCACCCGCAACCATTGGGACACACAGCCACTGACCCATACTCATGTTCAGGGCCAGCAGACCCAGGAACGAGTCGGGCTCCCTGAAGTATTCGGCGATAAAGCGAAACACCCCATAGCCCAATAAAAACACGGCAGCGACCCGGCCTTCAAGCCTGGGCTTGCGGCCATAGAGCCAGAGCACGACGAACAGCATCAGTCCTTCAAGCACAAACTGGTAGAGCTGCGAAGGGTGACGCGGCAGATTGGAGCCGCTGCCGGGAAACACCATGGCCCAGGGCAGGGCTGGATCGGCAAAGCGACCCCACAGTTCGCCATTGATGAAGTTGCCGATGCGGCCAGCGGCCAAGCCGGTTGGCACACAGGGCGCCACAAAATCAGCCACTTGTAGCCAGGGTTTGCGGCGGGTTCGGGCGAACCAAATCATGGCCCCGACCACCCCGAGCATGCCGCCATGAAAGCTCATGCCACCCTGCCACAGCGCCAAAATCTCCAGCGGATTTTGCAGATAGTAAAACGGCTTGTAGAACAGGCAATAGCCCAGGCGACCGCCGATCACCACCCCCATCACACC
>CAXNKH010000258.1:0-3092 GCA_964202765.1 Burkholderiales bacterium
TTTAAGTCACACGCCTGGAAAGCGTGCGGGGAGTTAAATCCCCCGGGGGTTCGAATCCCCCCTGTTCCGCCAGTACCCGGGGGATCTCTCCAAGATCTCCCCCTGAAAGCCCCGCTTGCGATTGCAGTGCGGGGTTTTTTTGTCCCTGACACTGAAGAAGTCTTTACACTTCGCGCCTGTTTCGTTATTTTTTGGTCTGGAGTTCCGCATGAAATTTCGCTTCCCCATTGTCATCATCGACGAAGACTTTCGCTCCGAAAACACCTCGGGCCTGGGAATCCGTGCCTTGGCCCAAGCCATTGAGTCCGAGGGCTTCGAAGTCCTGGGCGTCACCAGCTACGGGGATCTGAGTCAGTTTGCACAGCAACAAAGTCGGGCCAGTGCCTTCATCCTGTCGATCGATGACGAGGAATTCACGCCCGGTCCTGACCTTGATCCCGCTGTCCTGAACTTGCGACACTTCATTGAAGAAGTGCGGCGCAAGAATCTGGACGTGCCTATTTACGTTTACGGTGAAACCAAAACTTCACGCCACATCCCCAACGACATCCTGCGTGAACTTCATGGTTTCATTCACATGTTTGAAGACACGCCCGAATTTGTGGCTCGCCACATCTTGCGCGAAGCCAAGAGTTACCTTGAAGGCGTGCAACCGCCGTTTTTTAAAGCCCTGCTGAATTACGCTGAGGATGGGTCTTACTCCTGGCACTGCCCAGGACATTCTGGCGGCGTGGCCTTTCTCAAAAGCCCGGTGGGCCAGATGTTCCATCAGTTTTTTGGTGAGAACATGCTGCGCGCCGACGTGTGCAACGCGGTTGAAGAGTTGGGACAGTTGCTCGACCACACCGGTCCGGTAGCAGCTTCAGAGCGCAATGCGGCGCGTATTTTTAACGCAGATCATTGCTTTTTCGTCACCAACGGCACATCGACCTCCAACAAAATGGTTTGGCACCACACGGTGGCACCGGGCGATGTGGTGGTGGTCGATCGCAACTGCCACAAGTCTATTCTGCACGCCATCATCATGACCGGGTCCATCCCGGTTTTTCTCAAGCCCACCCGCAACCATTTCGGCATCATTGGCCCCATCCCCAAGGAGGAATTCGAGCCTGCTGCGATCCAGGAAAAAATTAGGGCCAATCCTTTGCTCAAAGGCGTTGACACCAGCCTGGTGAAGCCCCGGGTTTTGACACTGACTCAATCAACCTACGACGGCGTTCTCTACAACACCGAAACCATCAAGGCCATGCTCGACGGCTATGTCGAAAACCTGCATTTTGACGAGGCTTGGTTGCCGCACGCGGCCTTCCATCCTTTTTATGGCAGCTACCACGCCATGGGCAAAAAACGCACCCGGCCCAAATACGCCATGGTGTATTCGACCCAGTCGATTCACAAGTTGCTGGCCGGCATCAGCCAGGCCAGTCATGTGCTGGTGCAAGACTCTCAGACCACCAAGCTCGATCGCCATTTGTTCAACGAGTCCTATTTGATGCACTCCTCGACCAGTCCTCAGTACAGCATCATTGCCAGCTGTGATGTGGCCGCGGCCATGATGGAGCCGCCTGGCGGCACCGCTTTGGTAGAAGAGAGCATTGCCGAAGCGCTTGATTTTCGGCGTGCCATGCGCAAGGTTGATCAGGAGTATGGCGAGGACTGGTGGTTCAAGGTCTGGGGTCCGGAGAAATTGGTGGACGAGGGCATTGGTCGAAGCGATGACTGGATCATCAAGGGCGAAGCCAAGAACGCCAAGGCCGGTGTTAACTGGCATGGTTTCGGCAGAATGGCCACCGGCTTCAATATGCTGGACCCGATCAAGTCCACCGTCGTGACCCCGGGCATGGACTTGAATGGGCGCTTTTCCAAGACCGGTATTCCGGCCAGCATCGTCACCAAATTCCTGGCCGAACACGGCGTGGTGGTCGAAAAAACCGGCCTCTACAGCTTTTTCATCATGTTCACCATCGGCATCACCAAGGGCCGTTGGAACAGCATGTTGACGGCGCTGCAGCAGTTCAAGGACGACTTTGACAAGAACCAGCCAATGTGGCGTATCCTGCCCGAGTTTTGCCAGAAACACCCGCGCTACGAAAAAATGGGGCTGTCCGATTTGTGCCAGCACCTGCACAACCTGTATGCCAAGTACGATATTGCCCGGCTCACCACCGATATGTATTTGAGTGACCTGACGCCAGCCATGAAGCCCAGCGATGCCTATGCCCACATTGCCCTGCGCAAGACCGAACGGGTTGAAATCAACAAGCTCGAAGGCCGCATCACGGTGGGACTGGTCACGCCTTACCCGCCGGGAATACCCTTACTGATTCCGGGTGAAGTATTCAATAAGAAAATTGTTGATTACCTCAAGTTCTCACGCGAGTTCAACACCCTGTGCCCGGGTTTTGAGACCGATATTCACGGCCTGGTCGAGGAAGAGGGCGCTGACGGCAAGATTCACTATTACGCTGATTGCGTTAAAGCTTGAGACTCGCTGGAGATGGGTGTGAACGGCTACTCAGCTGTCCAGGATCGCCACGGCGGTCTGGCTGAAACCGCCATCAACGTAGGTAATTTCTGCCGTGACACCGCCGGCCAGGTCGGACAGCAAGAAAGCCGCGACGTTGCCGACATCTTCAATCGTCACATTGCGCCGGATCGGCGAGGCGTGGGCCACCACGTTGAGCAGTTTGCTGAAATCCTTGATGCCACTAGAGGCCAAGGTCTTGATCGGACCGGCACTGATGCCGTTGACCCGCATGCTGCGGCCGTCGGGCAGACGCCCCACGGCCTCGGCCAGGTAGCGTACCGATGCTTCCAGGGAAGCTTTGGCCAAACCCATGGTGTTGTAGTTGGGAATGGCGCGCAGGGAACCCAGATAGCTCAGGGTCAGCAGGGCTGATTTGTCTCTGAGGTAGGGCAGAGCCGCTTTGGTCAGGGCCGGGAAGCTGTAGGCGCTGATATCGTGGGCTATTTTGAAGCCTTCGCGGCTCAGGCCCTCGAGAAAGTTGCCGGCAATGGCTTCGCGCGGCGCAAAACCGATGCTGTGGACCAGGCCGTCAAACTGATCCCAGTGGGAGGACAAATCCTTGAAC
>CAXNKH010000259.1:0-3089 GCA_964202765.1 Burkholderiales bacterium
GTGATCAACGGTGCCATCCGGGACGCCGGGATTCTGCGTCAGGGCAGTTTCCCGGTGTTTGCCGCCGGTGTCACGCACCGGGGTCCTTACAAGGACGGGCCAGGTGAGATCAATGTGGCTATCGCCATCGATGGCATGGTGATCGAACCCGGTGATCTGATTCTGGGCGACGACGATGGGCTGCTGTGCGTCCCGTTTGATCAGGTTGAAAGCCTCTACGCTGCCGCTCGCGCCAAGATGGCCCTGGAAGAAAAAATGATGGCCGATATCAACGCCGGGACCCACGACACAGCCTGGGTCAATGCAACGCTGAACCGCATTGGCTGCCCGCTAGCCTGAAGCCACGGACCGGTTTTGAAGCAATAAATCCATGTCCAACTTGCCGTTGTCGGGAATTCGGGTTATCGACGCCAGCGCCGTTTTGATGGGGCCTTATGCCAGCCAATGGCTGGCCGATTTGGGCGCGGAAGTGATCAAGGTCGAGTCCCCGGAGGGCGACTCGACCCGCAGAACCGGACCGACCCATGAAGCTGGAATGTCGGCCATCTTCTTGGGTATCAACCGCAACAAGAAAAGCGTGGTGATTGACCTCAAACATGCCGCGGGCCGTGCTGCGTTGCACAGCTTAATTGGCAGCGCCGATGTCTTCATGCACAGCATGCGACCGCAAAAACTCGTTGCGGTGGACCTGGATCCGAAGCAAATCCTAGAAAAGTTTCCCTCCTTGGTTTATGCCGGTTTACATGGATTTGGCCAATCCGGACCGTATGGGGACAAGCCGGCCTATGACGACATCATCCAGGGCCTGTCGGGTAGCGCGGCGCTGATGGAACAGCAAAGCGGCGTAGCGCGCTATTTCCCAACGGTGGTGGCTGACAAGACCAGTGGCTTGGTCGCCGCCTTGGCCATTGTTGCAGCCCTCACGAAGAAGCAGACCAAGGGCATCGGCTCGTATGTCGAAATACCAATGTTCGAAACCATGGTAGCTTTCAATTTGGTTGAGCATCTCTACGGCGAGCATTTCGATCCGCCCCTGGCCGCAACCGGCTACCCCAGGGTATTGGCCCCGTGGCGCCGGCCCTATCCCACCTCAGATGGCCACGTCTGCTTGATGCCCTACACCGATGCGCACTGGCAGCGCTTGTTCAAAGCGGTCGGCGAGCCCGAGATGGCGCAAGACCCGCGCTTTCGCACGATGGCGGCGCGCACCCAACACATTGAACAACTGTATGAATTGACCGGCACCTACGTTGCCCAGCACCAAACTGACTATTGGCTTGGTTTGTGCGAAGAAATTGATATTCCTGCTGCACCCATGAACCAGTTGGCCGATCTCAAAAATGACCCGCATTTGTCAGCCACCGGCTTCTTTCAGACCCTGCAGGACTCGGCGTTGGGAAGCCTGCGCTTTCCAGGCGTACCTGTGTTGTTTGACGGCGTACGACCCGAGGTCAGAACACCGCCCAGACTCGGTGCCGACACGGCCGAAGTGCTGCTTCAAAGCGGACTGAGCGCTGAACAAGTCCAATCCCTGATGGCCAGTGGCGCTGTCGGCCCCAGACCCAAAATTACGAGCTGAGCGAGCCCAAAACTCACCATGTCAAACTCCAATGTCCCGCTGCTCGGTCAAGGTTTTTTTTGGCAAGACCTCCAGGTCGGTCAGAAATTCAGAACCTTCAGTCGCACCGTCACCGAAACCGATCTGATCAACTTTATTTCATGCACCGGCATGCTGGAAGCCATCTTTATTGAAGAGGGCTATGCAGCCGGTGCTATTCAGGGTCGGCCGGTGCCGGGCGCATTGACCTACACCTTTATCGAAGGTTTTATCCTGCAAACGCTGATTCAGGGAACTGGCCTGGCCATGCTGGAGCTAACCCAAAAAATACACCACCCGGTGTGCGTGGGCGACACCATTCACGGCGAAATTACGGTCACTGACATTCGTCCAACCTCCAAGAAAAATCGAGCGGTGGTGAATTCCGATATCCATGTGTTCAATCAACGTGGCGCAGAGGTCATGACTTACCAAGCCCTTAGGTTGCTCGCCGGGCGCCCTGCATGAGTGCTGCGCTTGACTCACTCAACCCCGCGCTGATCCCAGCGCAGGATGAGGCCTTGCGAGAACCGGTGCGCGAATTCCTGAAACAGGCGCTGCAACATATTCCGGCTCATGTGCGAGCCAAGTCTTGGGCTGGCTACGATCCCGAATTCAGCCGTGAGTTGGGCCGTCGTGGCTGGCTGGGATTGACCCTGCCCCAGGAATTTGGCGGCGGCGGGCGCAGTCCATTTGCACGCTATGTGCTGGTCGAAGAGTTACTCAATGCGGGCGCACCGGTAGGTTCACACTGGATTGCGGACCGGCAAAGCGGCCCTCTGATTCTGAAGTACGGCACACAGCAGCAAAAGCAACATTACCTGCCTCGCATCTGCCAGGGCGAAGCTTTTTTTTGCATTGGCATGAGTGAGCCTAACTCGGGCTCCGACCTGGCCAGCGTCACGACCCGGGCCACCCGAACCGACACCGGTTGGTCACTCTCTGGGCAAAAAATATGGACCACCAATGCCCACCACTGTCATTACATGATTGCGCTGGTTCGAACTTCAGGGCAAACCGCAGACCGACAACAAGGCCTGTCGCAAATCATCGTTGACTTGAGCTTGCCTGGCGTCACGATTCGTCCCATCACCGACCTGTCGGGTGACAGCCATTTTTGCGAAGTATTTTTTGACCAAGTCGCACTGGCGAGTGACGCATTGATGGGAACCGAAGGCCAGGGCTGGGAGCAAGTCTTGGCCGAATTGGCGTATGAACGAAGTGGTCCCGAGCGTTTTTATTCGAGCATCGTTTTGTTCGATGAATGGTTGGCGTATTTGCGCACGCCAGCCGGCCACCGCAGCGAGTCGGTTCGACTCGCCGGCAAGATTTTGACTCAACTCGCGCCACTACGGACCATGTCCTTGGCCTTGACCGAGAGATTGACCCGTGGCGAAAGCCCGGTGGTCGAAGCTGCCTTGGTGAAAGATCTGGGAACCGGCGTCGAACAACTGATTCCCGCGCTGATTGCCGATGATTTGTTTTCTCGTGA
>CAXNKH010000260.1:0-3066 GCA_964202765.1 Burkholderiales bacterium
GGGCGATATCCGGGCCCTAACGCAGGCCGCAGACCTGTACTCAGAGCGAGGCCCCGACCCAGATGGCAACGTCATGCCCTCGGGTGACGGTGCCGGGCCGCGTCCTGGGAATCGAAATCGCCGTCGAGGAGGCCCACGCGGTGCGGCTACCGGTCAGCGCCAGGGTCCAGCCAATCAAAACAGACCCGCCGCATCGGGTCAGCGTTCCGGCTCAGGCCGTCAGGACCGACAGAGCGAGCGCGGAGAGCGACAAGGTGGATCGGATCAGCCAGACCCGATGAAAACTGCTTTTGGTTACATCGGTGCCGACAGTTTTACCCGTCAAGCCCAGGGTCCGGGCCAGGGCCAACGACGGGGTGGCGGTGGTTCCGGCGGCGGCTCAGGTGGTGGGGGTGGAGGTCTGCGCCGGCGTGGTCGAGGTCGCTGATATTTCCCTTGACTGCTGAAATCTGGGAGGCGCCGGGTTAAAATAGGAGGCTTTGCCTTGGGGGCAAACCATCTAACCACAGATCAGGAAATCTCATGACCGTCGAACGCACCCTTTCCATCATCAAACCTGACGCCGTTGCCAAAAATGTCATCGGTCAGATTTATGCTCGCTTTGAAGGCGCTGGCCTCAAAGTGATCGCTGCCAAAATGACCCATCTATCACGCCTAGAAGCCGAAGCTTTTTATGCCGTGCACAAGGCGCGTCCATTTTTCAAAGACCTGGTGGAATTCATGGTTTCCGGTCCCGTCATGATTTCGGCGCTAGAAGGCGAAAATGCCATTTTGTGCCACCGTGATCTGATGGGTGCGACCGATCCCAAGAAAGCAGCGCCTGGCACGATTCGCGCCGACTTTGCTGACAGCATCGATGCCAATGCGGTCCATGGTTCGGATGCCACAGAAACCGCCGCCGTCGAAGTGGGGTTTTTCTTCGCTGGCATGAACGTTTATTCCCGCTAGGTCGTGCAATGACGGTCAATCTTCTCGACTATGACCTCGAGGGCTTGGCTGTCTTTTGTGAGAAGCTGGGTGAAAAACGGTTTCGAGCGACCCAGTTATTTCGCTGGATTCATCAAAAAGGCGCTGCTCATTTCGATGAAATGAGTGACTTGGCCAAATCACTGCGCGAAAAGCTTAAGGTTTGCGCCCATATCCAGCCACTTCGCGTCATCAGCCAGCACCAATCGGGTGACGGCACCATCAAGTGGCTCTTCGATGTGGGGGGCGGCGACGCCGTCGAGGCTGTTTTCATTCCTGAAGACGATAGAGCGACGCTGTGTATTTCATCCCAGGCCGGCTGCGCTGTAGGTTGCCGATTCTGCTCGACAGGCCATCAGGGCTTCAGTCGCAATCTCTTGACCTCCGAAATCTTGGCCCAACTCTGGTTTGCCGAACATTTCTTGCGCAAACACCTGAATCGTTCAGACCGAATCATCTCCAACGTGGTGATGATGGGCATGGGTGAACCTTTGCAAAACTACACCGCGTTGCTTCCCGCTTTGCGCGTCATGCTCGATGACCATGGTTATGGTTTATCGCGCCGTCGGGTCACGGTCTCGACCTCCGGTGTGGTGCCGATGATGGACCGTCTGGCGCTGGATTGTCCGGTGGCTTTGGCGGTCTCTTTGCACGCACCCAACGATGTGCTGCGTGACAACCTGGTGCCCCTGAATCGCAAGTACCCCATCGCTGAGCTGATGGCTGCCTGCAACCGCTATTTGGTCCATGCCCCCCGTGACTTCATCACCTTTGAATACTGCATGCTCGATGGGGTCAATGACCAGCCTGAGCAGGCCCGTCAACTGATTGACCTGGTGCGTCAGCATGCCACTGGCTCGGTCTGGTGCAAGTTCAATCTGATTCCCTTCAACCCGTTTCCCGAATCGGGCTTGACCCGTTCCCCCCCCGACCGGATTTTGGCATTTGCAAAAATCTTGACCGAAGCTGGTATCGTCTCCACCATCAGAAAAACCCGTGGGGATGACATTGATGCAGCTTGTGGGCAGTTGGCCGGTGAAGTCAAGGACCGGACGCAGGTCGATCAGCGCATGGCCAAGCAACGTACCATACCATTGCGGTCCATTCCCTATGCGGCAACAGGCAGCCAGGAGAACTAGACAATGACGTTGATCACTTTAGGACGAATGGGGCCAAGTGCCAAGGGCTGGGCCTGGCTTGCCATGAGCTTGCTGGCACTGTCGGGCCTGTGGGCTTGTTCTGCCAACCCTGGCGCTTTTGGATCGTCTTCGGGTCGGGCCGATCTGATCACCGATTCTGACGAGCCCGAGAACCGCAAGCGTGCACGTATTCGTATGGAGTTGGCTGTGGGTTATTTCGAGCAGGGTCAGACCATGATTGCACTGGATGAAGTCAAGCTGGCACTGCTGGCGGACCCTCTGTTTGCCGATGCACATAACTTGCGCGGCCTGGTCTATATGCGTCTGAACGAACTGCTATTGGCCCAGGACAGTTTTCATCGTTCTTTAGCACTCGACCCGAAAAACATGAATGTCATGCACAACTTGGGCTGGTTGCAATGCCAACAAACGCATTTTCCGCAGGCGGTGGAGTCCTTCGGCCGGGCTTTGGCCGATCCGACCTATACCGGTCGTGCGAAAACCTGGTTGACCCAGGGCTTATGTCAAATCCGGGCGGGGAATTTGCCCCACGCTGAAACCAGCTTGGAGCGGTCTTACGAACTTGACCCGGCCAATCCGATTACGGGCTACAACTTGTCCCAGCTGCTGTTTCGCCGAGGTGAGCTGGTACGCGCCCAGTTTCAGGTGCGACGCATCAACAACAGTGAGTTGGCCAATGCCGAGTCACTTTGGTTGGGCATCAAGGTCGAGCGCCGTTTGCAAAATTTGGTAGGAGCGCAGCAGTGGGGTGATCAGCTGAAAAAACGCTTTCCCCAATCCACTGAGTTGAGCGCCTACGAGCGGGGGCAGTTTGATGACTGATCAACAGCCCGCTTTGGCACTGGGGTCGAGTCCGGGCGTCGCTCAAGGTTTGGGGGGCGGTCTGTTGCTGCGTCAGGCGCGCCTAGCTGCTGGCCTGCATATCGCAAGCCTCGCCATT
>CAXNKH010000261.1:0-3066 GCA_964202765.1 Burkholderiales bacterium
TAAAGTCGGCGAAGGGGTCGAATCTGACCTTGCCTTTCTGGATATTGGGCAAGATGGTGAGAATACTGTTGTTCAGTGCGGCCAGGGTGTAGCCGTCGGGCTTGGCTTTGAGCAGCCGATCGACACCGATCTGTCCGGCCGCCCCGGTCACATTCTCAACGGTGACTGCTTGCTTTAGGCTTTCAGTCAAACGTTCTGACACAAAGCGAACCGCCACGTCAGAGGCAGACCCAGCTTGCAGCGGAAGGATGATTTGAATCGGCTTGTCGGGATAAGCTGCCTGGCCCAGGGCGGCGCCGGTCAAACTCATGAGCAAGGATGCAGTGAGGGCGCTGCTGAGTTTCAAGTTTAAAAAATTCATCGTGATTCTTTCAAGTTAACCGTGGCGATCGCCCGGCTTTGGCAGGGGCCTGGGGCGGATTCTACGCAGGGTGGGATAATCCCCATCATGCAATTCCTGCGCAATACCAAACTGATCGCCCGCTTCATGTTGGTCTGGTTTGCTTTGTCTATCGGTGTGGCGATTTCCTCGCCGATGGTCAAGCCGCAAGAGCAGGAGTTGATTTGCGCGGGTGCGGGCGTGATGAAAATGCAGTCCCTGGACGATGACGGGACCAGCCTGCTTACGACGCTCGATTGCCCCTTATGCGCCACATCAAACGCACCACCTCCGCTGGCCAGCCCAAGTGGCAAGGCCCTGCCAGAGCCGGTATTTGTATCGCCCTATTTCCCGGCAGCTCATCTCAGCTTGTCTGCTACAGCGCCGTTGCCGGCGCGTGGCCCTCCCTCTTTCTCCTGAACTGTTGAATTCGCAATGCTTGCTCCCGTTTGACGGGTCGCAACGCCCGCCAGCGTTTACAGAAGTAAGCCTGGCCATTGACAGGTTAGATCTGAATTGAAAGAGACTATGAGTTTTCCAAATTTCACCAAATTATTGACATTAGGGCTAGCCCTGGCTTTGTGGGCTTCAGCTGGTTTTACTCATGTGGTGCTGGACGAACCCGTGGCTTCGGCTGGCAGCAGCTACAAAGCGGCGCTGCGGGTCGGCCATGGCTGCGATGGCTCGCCCACCACCGCCATCACCGTGCTGTTACCGACTGGTTTTCTGGGCGCCAAGCCCCAACCCAAATCGGGTTGGCTGCTGTCAGTCAAGCTTGATCAATTGGCGCAACCCTCTATGAGCCACGGCAAACAAGACACAGAGGACATGACGGAAATTAGCTGGACTGCGACCTCAAAAGACAACTGGTGTCTGGCGCCTCAACGCGGGGGCTGAAGTCGCCTGCGGCCCTGTTTGAACTGATTGCCTTGGATCACGTCGGGCACCAACACTGAATTTATTTTTCCCGCGCAGCCCTGAAACCAGAATCCAAGAGGAATCCACCATGAACCTTAAAACACTGATCGCTGTCCTCGCATTGACCAGCTGCACGCTTTGGGCCCAGACCGTAGAAATCAAAGAGGGATGGGTCCGAACTTCGGTCCAGGGTCAGCGGGCCACGGGCGCCTTTATGAAAATCACAGTCAAGGAGGGCGCCACACTGGTTTCGATGTCCAGTCCGGTCGCCGGCCTGACAGAGCTGCATGAAATGAAAATTGAAGGTGATGTCATGAAAATGCGCGCCGTCGTCGGTGGTCTGTATTTGCCAGCGGGCCGAACAGTTGAACTCAAGCCTGGCGGCTACCACCTGATGTTGATGGATTTGAAAACCGCACTGAAGAAAGACAGTACGGTGTCGCTGACACTGGTGCTTAAGGATGGCAATGGTCTGCAGAGCCAGATCGAGGTCAAGTTGCCGGTGAGCCTGGGGCCGCCACCCACGGCGGGTCGTCACTCCCACTGAATCGAACCGGTTAAGCTGCCTCCATGTTTCCCTATGCGCATGCAACCCATCCCCAGTGGGCCGTGGCAGCGGCCCTGGTCCTGGCCCAACTGCGGGCTCAGATGGCCGCACCAGCTTATGACCGCAGCCCGACACTGGCGCTGCTCTATATCACTGACCATTACGCGCAAGCGGCACAGGACATCCTGGATTATTTGAGTGTTGAATTGCCAGAGATCACCGACTGGTCGGGCACGGTCGGGGTGGGTATCGCCTCCAACAACGTGGAATATTTTAACCAGCCTGCGCTGGCGCTTATGTTGTGTGAACTGCCCAGTGACCAGTACCGGGTGTTCTCAGGCGTGGCGCCGCTGAGTCTGGGTTTTGAGGCCCACAGTGCTTTGCTCCATGCCGATGCCAATACGCCCGAGTTGCCCGAATTGATCGAGGAAATGGCTTTGCGCACCAGCTCGGGCTATCTGTTTGGTGGCCTGTCGGCCAGTCGCAGCCAAAGCGTTCAGTTTGCTATCGGAGGAGATGGCAATCTCAAAGGCCAGGGCGCGGCCCGTGGCGTTTTCAGAGGTGGTTTGTCGGGTGTGGCGTTTGCCGAGAGCGTTAAGCTGGTTTCGCGCGTGACCCAGGGTTGCCTGCCATTGTCCAAGGGCCGCGTGATCACGGCAGCTCAGAATAATCTGGTGCTCGAACTCGATGGTGAGCCGGCTTTGGACGTGCTGCTGCGTGAGTTGGGGGTTACGCTGGAGCAGCCTCAAACGGCACTGAGCGCGGTGCGTTCCACCCTGGTGGGTTTGCTGCGGGTTGACAATGACGCTGCTGCCCAGGCCGTGCGTCAAACCGGTAACTTTGGGGACGATGTGCTGGTACGGCACATCATCGGACTCGACCCGGTCAAGCGCGGTGTGGCGGTCGCCGATTCGGTGTCCGTAGGCATGCAGCTGGCATTTTGTCAACGCAATGTGCAGGCCGCACGCGCTGACCTGATGCGGGTGTGTACCGAAATTCGGGACGAACTCGAACCTGAGGAATTCACACACAAGTTGACGCCGCACTTGGTTGCGCCCCTGCCGGAATCAGCTCACCAGCCAGAGCCGCGGATTGCGGGGGCGGTTTATGTGAGTTGCGCCGGGCGTGGCGGCCCCCATTTCGGGGGCGATAACGCGGAGCTGAAAATCGTGCGCCAGGCCTTGGGTGATGTGCCGCTGGTCGGCTTCTTCGCAGGCGGCGA
>CAXNKH010000262.1:0-3065 GCA_964202765.1 Burkholderiales bacterium
ACCATGATCAGCAGGTTGGAAATCATCACCACGTCAATCAGCGCCAGCACCACCAACATGATGATGGTTTCGTTGAGCCCCGTGATCTTGGCATCGTCACGGTAGCCAATGCTGGTGACCAGGGCTTGCAAGGCGGTGCTGCTACCAAATGCCGCTTCGAGCAAATGAACCAACTCAACCCAGAAATGGAAAACATACACACCTTGGGCCGCGATCAAGCCGATATACAGCGGCAGTTGCAACCAGCGGCTGGCAAAGATGAAATGAGGAATGGGGCGCATTCGAGGTGTTTTTCTGATGACGGGGTCGCTCACGGGGTGGCTCCTGGGTTTTTCACGATGGCTGAATTGTAGGCGCACAGGGAAGACGGAGCGTTCTTGGGGCTTAGGTATATTCCGGTTAACAGAATTTGGTTTGTCGCATTTAAAGTGCGACTGGTCTCACCTTCATTTTGTTGGGGACACAGCTGAGGGGCTGTCCCGCAATGTGTTTAATATTGAATCGAAAGTTGATCATGAGTTCTGCTGCTATTGAGTCGGTTTTGGTTGAGAACCGTGTGTTTCACCCGCCTGAGGTGGTGGTCAAGGCCGCTCGCATCTCAGGCATGGCGCAATACCATGCCATGTGTGCTGCTGCCGAGCAGGATTACGAAGGTTTTTGGGCTGACTTGGCGCGTGACAATTTGGTCTGGAGCAAGCCCTTCAGTCGAACTCTGGACGAATCGAAGGCGCCCTTTTACCGCTGGTTTGACGACGGCGAGCTCAATGCGTCGGCCAACTGTCTGGACAAGCACATGGGAACGCCGACCGAGAACAAAACAGCGATTATTTTCGAGGCCGATGACGGCGCGGTCAGCAAAATTAGCTACCGCGAATTGCTAGAGCGGGTCTGCCAGTTCGCCAACGCGCTCAAAACCCACGGCATTGAACAGGGGGATCGGGTCTTGCTTTACATGCCGATGACGGTTGAGGGTGTGATCGCGATGCAGGCCTGTGCCCGCATCGGCGCGACCCACAGTGTGGTGTTTGGGGGTTTCTCGGCCAAGGCCTTGCAGGAACGAATCATCGACGCGGGCGCAGTGGCCGTCATCACGGCCAATTTCCAGATGCGCGGTGGCAAGGAATTGCCACTCAAAGCCATGGTTGACGAGGGCCTGAGCCTGGGCGGCTGTGAATCTATTCGTACTGTCTTCGTTTATCAACGAACGGCCACGCCCTGCGCCATGCTGGCTGGTCGCGATGTCAGCTTCAGCGACGCCCTGGCCGGCCAAAGCAGGCAATGCGCCCCAGTGGCGCTGCCGGCCGAGCATCCTCTTTTCATCCTCTACACCTCGGGCTCAACCGGCAAGCCCAAAGGTGTTCAGCACAGTACTGGCGGCTACATGCTCTGGGCCAAGCTGACCATGGACTGGACTTTCGATTTGCGGGCGGACGATGTTTTCTGGTGCACGGCCGATATTGGCTGGATCACCGGTCACACCTACGTCGCTTACGGACCGCTGGCCGCCGGTGCAACCCAGATTATTTTTGAGGGTGTTCCGACCTTCCCGAATGCAGGTCGTTTCTGGCAAATGATAGAGCGCCACAAGTGCAGCGTGTTCTATACCGCGCCCACGGCCATCCGCTCCTTGATCAAGGCCGCCGAGAGTGATGAAAAAGTTCATCCGGCGCGCTCCGACCTGAGCAGCCTGCGCATCCTGGGTTCGGTCGGCGAGCCGATCAATCCCGAGGCCTGGATGTGGTACTACAAACACGTGGGTGGCGAGCGTTGCCAAATTGTTGACACTTTCTGGCAGACCGAAACCGGTGGTCATATGATCACCCCTTTGCCTGGTGCCACGCCGCTGGTTCCAGGCAGTTGCACGTTGCCGCTGCCCGGAATCATGGCCGCCATCGTCGATGAAAACGGCAAAGACATCGCCAACGGCACCGGCGGCATCCTGGTGTTCAAGCGGCCTTGGCCATCGATGATTAGAACCATCTGGAATGACCCCGAGCGTTTCAAAAAGAGCTATTTTCCCGAAGAGATGGGGGGCAAGATGTACCTGGCCGGTGATGGCGCGGTACGCAGCAGCGACCGGGGTTATTTCCGGATTACCGGCCGCATTGACGATGTGCTCAATGTGTCGGGCCATCGACTGGGCACCATGGAAATTGAGTCGGCGCTGGTGGCCAAGACTGATCTGGTGGCCGAAGCGGCCGTGGTGGGCCGGCCCGACGATTTGACGGGCGAAGCGATTTGCGCTTTCGTGGTGCTTAAAAAAGCCAGGCCCAGCGGCGAAGAAGCCAAGGAGCTGGCCAAGCTGTTGCGGGATTGGGTCGCCAAGGAAATCGGCCCGATTGCCAAGCCCAAGGACATTCGTTTTGGTGAGAACCTGCCGAAAACCCGCTCCGGAAAAATCATGCGGCGTTTGCTGCGCTCGATCGCCAAGGGCGAGGCCATCACCCAGGACACCAGCACGCTGGAAAACCCGGCGATTCTCGAGCAACTCGGTCAGGCTTACTGAGATCCTGAGACATTGTTGGACTGGCCAAGAATTGCACAGCAATTTTGCTCTGTCCTCAACATTTTGTAGCTGTTGGCTGTCCAACTTGCGGGAGTATTGCGTGATCAGCTCGCTGTGGCGCACAGCTACGCGGCTGTCCCCCGCCCTTCGGGCTCCTCCTTAATGCCGCTACGCTGTACGCCGCACCGAACTGATCCTGCCGACGTGGCTGGTGCTCAGTCTTGCGGCGTCAAGGCTCGCCAGCGTGCGAAGCTCAGCTCGCCAACGCCTGCATCGCGCGGCTGGTGATGTCCTCGACCGAACCGATGCCACTGATGGCCCGGTAACGCGGGGCTTTGCCTGGTTCTTGCTGAGCCCATCGCGCATAGTAGGCAATCAGGGGGCGGGTCTGCTCGCTGTACACGTCCAGCCGTTTCTTGACCGTGGCTTCCTTGTCGTCCTCGCGTTGAATCAGGGCTTCGCCTGTCAGATCATCGCGAGCGCTGACTTTGGGTGGGTTGAACTTGAGGTGATAGGTCCGACCCGAAGCGGGGTGCGACCTGCGTCCACTCATGCGCTC
>CAXNKH010000263.1:0-3047 GCA_964202765.1 Burkholderiales bacterium
ATTTCATGCTGTCGACTCCCTCAAGAACTGAAGAAGATCTGCCGGCGCATCAATGCTGGCCTGGGCGCCCCAACTCAGCAGATCGGTCTTCGTTCCCAGATAGCCATAGCTCACCGCCACCGTGCCCATGCCAGCAGCCTTGCCCGCCACGATGTCACGCTCATCATCACCCACATAGAGGCAACGCTCGGGTGCCAGGCCCAGACGGCGGGCCGCTTCGAACAGCGGTTCGGGGTGGGGTTTGGCATGGGCCGTGGTATCGCCGCTGACAATCGCACTGGCACTGTTAAACAGTGGCATGGCACGCGTCAGCGGATCAGTAAAACGTTTGGATTTGTTGGTGACCACGCCCCACAACAATTGGCGCAGCATCAATTTCTCGATCAATTCGGCCACCCCCGCAAAGACCGTGGTGCGCTGGGTCATGGCATTTTCGTAATTGACAAAAAATTCCTCGCGCAGCTGGGCAAAGTCTGCGTGGTCAGGCTCGATATTGAGGGCTACTTTCAGCATGCCGCGCGCGCCAGAGCCAGCCATCGGGCGGTACACGGCGTCAGCCAAAGAAGCCAGACCCCGGTCGGTCCTCATCTTGTCGGCCGCCGCACCCAGATCAGGTGCGCTGTCGATCAAGGTTCCGTCCAGGTCAAACAGGACAGCATCAATCCCCCTGAACTGATGCATCAGAGGCTCGCCTTGTGGCTGGCGATGAGGTAATTCACACTGGTGTCGGCACTGAGCCAGTAGCGCCCCGTCAAGGGGTTGTATTCCATCCCCTTGCTTTGCTGCAGGCTCAAACCCGATTGACGGCAAAAACCGGCCAACTCGCTGGGCCGGATCATGCGTGCGTAGCTGTGGGTGCCGCGCGGCAATAAATTGAGCAAGTACTCCGCTCCCACAATTGCGAACAGGAAAGACTTGGGGTTACGGTTCAGCGTTGAGAAAAAAACCTTTCCGCCGGGCTTGACCAGGGCCGCGCAGGCGCGCACGACCGAAGCCGGATCGGGCACATGCTCTAGCATTTCCATGCAGGTCACCACGTCAAAATGACCGGGTCGCTCCACAGCCAAGGCCTCGGCGCTGATTTCGCGGTAGCTCACGTTCGGGGTTTGGGCCTCCAGCGCATGCAGCTGCGCCACCTTGAGGGCTTTGACCGACAGGTCAATTCCCAGCACTTGCGCCCCTTTGCGCGCCATCGCATCCGACAAAATTCCGCCGCCACAACCGACATCGAGCACAGCCTTGCCAGCCAGCTCGGCCTGTTGCGCAATCCAGTCCAGACGCAAGGGGTTGATCTGGTGCAAAGGCTTAAATTCGCTGTGGGGGTCCCACCAGCGATGGGCCAACTCGGAAAACTTGGCCAATTCGGCCGGATCGGCATTCAGGGTAGAAGTCATGCGCGAATTATGAAACAACAAGCGCCATACGCCATGGGCTCATAAAAAAGCCCCGCCGAGCGGGGCTTTAAAGTGATCAATTGAAGATTACTTGTTGGCGCGGGTACCGACCACTTCGATCTCAACGCGGCGGTTTTTGGCACGGCCAGCCGAGGTCTTGTTGTCAGCCACGGGTTGCTTCTCGCCTTTGCCTTCGGTGTAGACACGGTTTTTCTCGATGCCCTTAGACACCAAGTAAGCCTTGACAGCTTCCGAGCGCTTGACTGAGAGTTTCTGGTTGTAGACATCCGATCCAACCGAATCGGTATGACCGACAGCGATGATCACCTCCAGGCTGATCGCCTTAACCTTGCCCACCAGTTCGTCCAGCTTGGCCTTGCCTTCGGGCTTGAGCACCGATTTGTCAAAGTCAAAGAAAGCGTCCGAAGCGTATGTCACTTTGGTGGCTGCCGGTGGCTGGGGTGCCGGAGCGGGCGCAGCAGGACGGGGAGCCGGTGCAGCTACAGGAGCCGGTGCAGCTACAGGAGCAGGCGCAGGCGCAGCACGGGGCGCTACGACTGGCGCAGGCGCCGGAACAATCGCACCGTCGCAATCCTTGGCCGCCGTTGCAGGCGTCCAGCTGGCAGAGCGCCAGCACAGTCCGGTGGAATTTTTCCACACGTCACCCGAGGCATTGCGCCAGTTGTCTACAGTTTGTGCGCCAGCTGCCGCCGCCAGGGTGGTGGTTGCGATCAGCAGCACTGCTTTGGTAAATATTTTCATGGTTCTCCTCTTGGGGGAAAATCTGCAGCCAAGCTGCGATTTCTTACGCTCTAAATGCCAATCACCTAAAACGTTCAAATCATTGTGCCACAGTCCGAAGGGCTTTCCAGACCAAACCGAGACACCAAGCCCTTAATTAGGGCAAACACGGGGGATTGTTGCAATGATGCGACAGGCTCTGGCCCGTAGAATCGGGGTTTACCCGCCACTGTCACCCCACCTTCATGACCCAGTTCGCCAAAGAAACACTGCCCATCAGCCTTGAAGAGGAGATGCGCCGCAGCTACCTCGACTACGCCATGAGCGTGATTGTGGGACGCGCCTTGCCCGATGCGCGCGATGGACTCAAACCAGTGCATCGCCGGGTTTTGTTTGCCATGCACGAACTCAATAACGACTGGAACCGTCCCTACAAAAAATCGGCGCGTATCGTGGGCGACGTCATTGGCAAATACCATCCGCACGGCGATCAGTCGGTGTACGACACCATTGTTCGGATGGCGCAGGACTTTTCGATGCGTCACATGCTGGTGGACGGCCAGGGCAACTTCGGCTCGGTTGACGGCGACAACGCAGCGGCCATGCGCTACACCGAAATCCGCCTGGCCAAGATCGCCCACGAACTGCTGGCCGACCTGGACAAAGAAACGGTTGACTTCGGCCCCAACTACGACGGCAGCGAAAAAGAGCCACTGGTGATGCCCAGCCGCATCCCCAACTTGCTGGTTAACGGATCCGGCGGCATTGCAGTCGGTATGGCCACCAATATTCCACCGCACAACCTCAACGAGGTGGTCGATGCCTGCCTGCATCTGCTGCGCAACCCGCAAGCCTCAATCGACGAGTTGATGGAAATCATCCCGGCGCCCGACTTCCCTACCGCCGGCATCA
>CAXNKH010000264.1:0-3046 GCA_964202765.1 Burkholderiales bacterium
TGGACTACTTGCAGCGCCTGCTGAGCTTGATCGGGCCGGGTTTGCAGACCCAGGGTGAAGGCACCGGCGTGCAGGCCAGGAGAAAAATAGCTGTAAACGCTGTAGCTCAAGCCCCGCTTCTCCCTGACTTCCTCGGTCAATCGCGAAACAAAACCGCCACCGCCCAAAATGTAGTTACCCACCAGCAAGGCAAAAAAGTCAGGATCGTTGCGCTTATAACCAGGTTGGCCTATGAGCACTTGGGCTTGCGCCGAATCAAAAGCGATGGTCTTGACTTCGGCTCGCAGCAGCGGCTGGACTTCGACCACCGGTGACAACACTGGGCAGCTCAAAGTCTTGGGCAAGCGCGAAAACAGCTGCTTCACCAGCGCATCGGCTTCGGGCCGGGTCACGGCACCGACGATGCTAACTCTGGCCCGGCAAGGCAGGATCAGCCTGGCATACAGGGACAGCATATCCGTCACAGCGATGCTGTCCAACGAGATTTCGGTCATCTCGTAGCCGTAAGGATGATCGCCATAGACCGCTTGCGAAAAGGCCCGGGCGGCCAAGGTGGTAGGCCGGGTGTTGGCCTCCTTGATGGCCGCCTGCAAGCGAGAACGCTCTCGCTGCCAAACCTCATTCGGAAAAGCCGGCGCGCCCATTTGGCGCGCGGCCAGCCCAATCGCTTTATGCAGCAAGTCCGGATAAGTCAGGGAGCGTAAGTTAAAACTCATGCGGTCGCCGCTGGCACCGGCCCCAAAATGAGCACCCAAATCAGCCCAAGCTTCGCCCAACTGGTTTTCATCCAGCGCAGGCTCTGCCCCGTCGGCGCGCAAGCCCTTGGACATCATGGCCGCGACCACACTGGCCAACCCGGCCTGGGCCACTGGATCGCGCCGACTACCGGCATCGAAATCGACTTGCAAATCGACCATGGAAATAGTCTGACTCTGAACCAGGTAAACCTGAACGCCGGTACTTTGAGTCCAGTGTTCGATCGGAATTCCACTCCAGGCCGCGCTTGAATAAGAAAGCGCCCCCAAGCTGACCCAAAAAAAACGCAGACCCATGGCTTGAAATCGAAGCATGCTGTTCATATTCAATGCCGCTCGGCCGCGGCTGCCGGCCTTTTCACTTGGACCTTGTTCACAGGCTGAGGTCGCAAAAAAGCCATGGTCAATTGATCGTCGCCAAAGTATTTAGCCGCTACCGCCTGCACCTGCTGCGGTGTGACCGCACGCAGCAAAGCGATCAGGCGCTCGGGCGCATCCAAGGGCCAGCCCTGGATCCAGTAACTGCCGAGTTCACGTGCCTGGTTGAAAACCGAATCCCGTTTGTAAACCTCACTGGCCACCCACTGGATCTTGACCCGATTCAGCTCGGCTTCTGACACGCCTTCATTGGCAATCAGCTTGACCTGGTCCCGCAATGCCAGCACCAACTGCTCGGAGCTTTTGCCTGGGGCCGGCACACCATCGAGCGTGAAAAGTTGCGGGCCCCGTCCCATCAGTCCGTTGGAGGCATCGACACTGTCGGCCACCCGGTCTTTGCCCTGGGTTAAGGCGCGTAACAAGCGAGCGCCACTGTAACCATCGAGCACGGCCGACAGCACCGTCAGCGCCAAGGCGTCGTGGTCACTGGGCTGCAACGTATCCAGCGATTGCAATCCCGGCACTTTGAAGGCCAAGCTGACGTAGGCCTGTTCGGCCGGCGCTTTGAAATCCAGGCTGCGCAAACCTGCCTGGATTGGCTCGATGCGTGGCTTGCGCTCCGGCAGCCGAGCAGCCGCAATCACGCCGTAATATTTTTCCGCCAATCGCTTGATAGTCTGCACATCGACATCACCCGCCACCACCACGGCAGCATTGGCTGGGTGGTACCAGCTTTGGTAGAAGGCCCGCGCGTCATTGGCGGTCATGGCATCTAGGTCACTCATCCAGCCCACCACCGGGCGGCGGTAGGGCGCGGCCATGAACGCCGTGGCGTTGAGTGACTCATACAACAGGGCCCGGGGGTTCTCTTCAGTCCGCGAACGTCGCTCTTCCTTGACGACTTCGAGCTCTTTTTTAAACTCTTCATCGCCCCACTGGTTGTTGGCAAAACGATCCGCTTCAAGTTGCATCACGTCTTCGATTTTGGCCGATGGAATCTGTTGGTAATAGCCGGTGTAATCGCGGCTGGTGAAAGCGTTTTCACGCCCACCCAAGGCGGCCACCTTGCGAGAAAATTCACCCGGCTTCAGGCTCTTTGTTCCTTTGAACATCATGTGTTCAAGAACATGAGCCAGGCCGCTGCTGCCATCGACCTCGTCCATCGAGCCCACACGGACCCACAGCATATGCACGGCCGTGGGAGCGCGGCGATCGGGCTTCACAATCAGGGTCATCCCGTTACTGAGCGTGAACTGCTCAACTTGCGGCCTGCTTTGGGCCTGAACCGTCAAGCCCAACAGCGCCAAACAAAAGAGAAGGTTAGTTTTCATAGAATGCCTCATTCTAAGTACGCTTTCCATGTTCAGCTTTTTCAAAAAAAAATTACCCCTAACGCTCCCAAGCAGCGCGCCTGAACAGCCCGCGACCCGAACCCATTGGCTGAGCAAGCTGAAGTCGGGTCTGTTGAAGACCGGCTCCAGCATTGCGACCGTCTTCACCGGAACCCGGATCGAGGACGCCCTGTTTGAAGACCTCGAGTCGGCCCTGCTGATGGCTGACACCGGAGTCAAGGCCACCGAGCATTTGCTGGGCGACCTCAAACACCGCGTCAAAGACAGTAAAGTGACTGAGCCCGCCGCTGTGAAAGAACTGCTCAAACAAGCCCTGATCGAGCTGCTATTGCCTTTGGAAAAGCCTCTTGTGATTGGTCAGCAAGCGACGACCGTGATCATGGTGACCGGCGTCAACGGTGCTGGCAAAACCACGTCCATCGGCAAACTCACCTGCCAACTGTCGGGCCAAGGGGCTTCGGTGCTGCTGGCGGCGGCCGACACCTATCGGGCCGCAGCGCGAGAACAACTGGGCGTTTGGGCCGACCGCAACAACGTGGAGATCATCAGCCAGCAGGGTGC
>CAXNKH010000265.1:0-3033 GCA_964202765.1 Burkholderiales bacterium
AGCTTGGTGCGCAAGGCGGTTAAGCCTTCACCGGTTTTGGCCGACAGAACCAGGCCGGCTTTGACTGGAACTTCGCTTTCCGTAGCAACCACGGTATCGGCCTTGTTCCAGACATCGAGCACCGGCACACGCAACGGCAGTTTGTCGGCCAATGTCCGGGCGATCACGGCTTCGGCTTGGGCGTATTCGGGGTTCTGGCTGCGGCTCAGGTCATGCAGGAACAACACCGCATCAGCGGCTTCAATCTCGCTCCAGGCCCGGGCGATACCGATTTTTTCAACCTCGTCCTGGCCCTGGCGTAATCCTGCCGTGTCAATCACATGGACGGCAACGCCTTCAATTTGTATTGTTTGCTGCACCTTATCGCGCGTAGTTCCCGCAATCGGCGTGACAATGGCCAACTCCGCGCCAGCCAGGGCGTTGAGCAGTGATGACTTGCCTGCGTTAGGTTGCCCAGCAATCACCACCTTGATCCCTTCGCGCAACAACACGCCTTGGCGCGCCTGTTGCAACACGCCCGCGAGTTTTGCCTGAAGTTTCTCCAGTTGGCCCCGGGCATCAGATTGGCGTAAAAAATCGATTTCCTCTTCCGGGAAATCCAGGGTCGCTTCCACCAACATGCGCAAATGAATCAAGGCCTCGCGCAAATCGTGAGTCTTTTTTGAAAATTCACCGGCCAGTGAGCGACTGGCACTACGGGCTGCCGCTTCGGTGCTGGCATCAATCAGGTCGGCGATGGCTTCGGCCTGGGTCAGGTCAATTTTCCCGTTTAAAAAGGCCCGCTGGGTAAATTCACCGGGCTCGGCCAGCCGCAATCCCATGGCTGCGCCGGCCTGCAAACAGCGCGCCAGCAGCAGCTGCAAAATCACAGGCCCCCCGTGCGCCTGCAACTCCAGCACCGACTCGCCAGTGTAGGAGTGTGGTGCTGGAAAATAAATCGCCAAGCCTTGATCCAGACTGTTCCCTGCGGCATCGCGGAATGACAGATAACTGGCTTCTCGGGGTTTGATCAAGCGGCCGCAAAGTGCCTGGACCAGCGGCTCTATCGCCTTGCCGCTGACCCGCACAATGCCCACACCGCCCCGCCCCGGAGCGGTGGCAATAGCAGCGATGGGATCTTGATGGCGCGCCAGCATAGCGGGTTCAGGGCTGTGGCGTACTAACCATGGCCCACGCGCGGCAACTTAAAATTTCGGCAGATTGAACTGCGGCGGCACACCCATGCGGGTGTTAATGACCCACTGCTGTGCAATCGACAAAATGTTGTTGGTCAACCAATACAGTACCAAGCCAGCGGGGAAGAAGAAAAACATCACGCTGAAAGCCAGCGGCATGAACCACATCAGTTTGGCCTGCATGGGGTCCGGCGGCGCGGGATTCAATGCCGTCTGCAGCACGGTGGTCAGCGTCATCACAAACGGCAGGACATAGTAGGGGTCGGCCGCCGACAGGTCAGAGATCCAGAGCACCCAAGGTGCATTGCGCATCTCGACGCTGGAAAGCAGCACCCAGTACAGGGCGATGAATACCGGGATCTGAATCATGATGGGCAGGCAACCTCCCATCGGATTGACTTTTTCTTCGCGGTAAATGCGCATCATTTCCTGCTGCATTTCCTGCGGCTTGTCCTTTAGCCGCTCCCGCATCACCATGATCTTGGGATTGATCGCCTTCATTTTTGCCATGCTGGCGTAGGCTTTGGCATTGAGCCAATAAAAAGCCACCTTGAGCAACAGCACCAAGGCCACAATGGCCCAACCCCAGTTGTGAATCAAGGCAAAAAGCTGGTCGAGCAACCAGTACAAGGGCTTGGCCAAAATCGTCAGCCAGCCGTAATCTTTGACCAACTCTAAGCCGGGGGCCAAGGTCTCCAAGATTTTTTCTTCCTGCGGTCCGGCGAAAAGTCGAGATTCAACGATTTTGCTGGTTCCCGGTGCAATATTGTCCAGCACCGTGATCATGCCAACCGCATACAGGTTGGCATCGACCTTACGGGCAAACAGGTCACGCTTGATCCCGTCGCCGAGCAACCAGGCGCTGGCAAAGTAATGCTGAACCATGGCCACGTAGCCGTTTTCGGCTTGTTTTTCGAACTCGGCCTTGTTTTTATCAATGTCGCTGAACTCGACTTTTTGGTATTTTTGGGCTTCGGTATACAGCGCCGGGCCAGTAAACGTGGAGTAGAACGCTGATTCCCCTGGCGGCTTGTTGCCGTCCCTGACCAACTGCAAATACAGCTGCGGTGAGACCGCAGCGCTGCCTGCGTTAAAAACCTCGTGTTTGACATTCATGACATACGCGCCGCGCGTCAGTGTGTATGTTTTCACCAGCTTGATGCCGCCCATATCGGGCGACTCAAACCGCACAACCAGTTCGTTGACCCCCTCTTTGAGGGTGCGCTCTCCAGGTGCCAGCGTCATCAGCCCCTTGTGATTGGGAAAGGCGCCGCCCGCGGCGCCGGCGATCAAGCCGGTTTGAGCCAGGTAAATCCGATCTTTGTTTTCATCGAGCAACACCAAGTTTTTATTCTTATCGTCCATATCGCGGTGTTTGAGCAACTCGGCGCGCACCAGAGACCCGCCCTCCGTATCAAACATCAGCTTGTAGAGATCGGTCGTGACCATCACCGTCTGGCGCGGCGCCAGTGTTGCACCCGGCTGCGCCCCTGGCGCGATGGTCCCGGCAACGTGGACACCCGGCGGCACGGCGCTTGGCTGGGCCGTCGGGCCCGATGGCACAGAGACTGCCACCGCCGCTGGGGCGGGCTTGACCGCTGTTTTCGCGGGCGTCGGAAAAAATGTCGCGGGATTCCCGTTGTAAATCTGGTATTGGTCCCACAGTAAAACCATGGAAAAGCCGAATATCACCCACAGAATGGTGCGCCGAATATCGTTCATGAAGATTTCTTTGGGACGGAAGAGGAAAGCAGCTGGTTAAACAGACGAAAAGGAGTTGCAGGGACTGGATCATGTCCGCCTGCGCACCAAGGATGACAGCGAGCTAATCGGCTCAACGTCAGGTAACTGCCGCGGG
>CAXNKH010000266.1:0-3012 GCA_964202765.1 Burkholderiales bacterium
CCACCAGCGCACTGAACCACTGCCTGTATTGCGTGGTGGCGCACGGTGCGCTGCTGCGTATTTATGAGAAAAACCCGCTGGTGGCCGACCAGGTGGCCGTCAACTACCGCAAAGCCGACATCACGCCGCGTCAGCGTGCCATGCTGGACTTTGCCAGCAAAGTGTGTCTGCAGTCCGACACGATGGATGACACCGATTTTTCTGCCCTGCAAGTGCACGGCTTCAGCGATGAAGATGCCTGGGACATTGCTGCCATCACGGCTTTTTTTGGCCTGTCGAATCGGATGGCATCCTTCAGCAATATGCTGCCCAACCCCGAGTTCTATCTGCTGGGTCGAGTCCCCAAACCAAAGTAAAGACCATTGGGGTCAGACCCCAATTCAAGACAGTCGCAACTCCTATTCGAAATAATGCCCAACGTGTGGGCGCTGGCACCAACAAGTTGGTGAATTCAAGTCACGATCTGCCTGAGCCAATCGGGCATCGTTTTGGCTTTCTGGCTGTGGCTGTCAACCCAGATGGTGGTACCGCCGCCAGCGGCACAAAGCACACCGGGCTGGTCTTGGCGTTCAATCAGGACCCAACTCTCAAAAGTGGTTCGCCCCGGGTCGCTCACATACATCTTGAGCGTCAGTTCACCCGGATACACCAGCTGCTTAAAAAAACTGCAAAAAGCGTTGACGATGACCGGTCCCTCACCATGGGGGTTGGGCGGACAGCCCACTGAATTCATCCAATCGATGCGTACCGCCTCCAAGTAACGGAAATAAGCCGCGTTGTTGACGTGGCCCATCACGTCCATGTCACCCCAGCGGATGGTCATGGGTATTTCCATAACCAGCTTCTTTATTTCAGGAATTTCAAACCGCATCTTTAAATTCCAAAACCGTCGTCGGCGGCGATCACCGCACCGTTGATGAAGTGGCTTTCGTTGGAGCACAACATGACCAAGAGCGCGTCCAGGTCCTTGGGTTGACCCACCCGCTTGCGCGGTAACATGTTCATCAGCTTTTGCCCTTGCTCGGTTTTCCAATGCTGATGGTTGATTTCGGTGTCAATGTAGCCCGGGCAGATGGCGTTGACGTTGACGCCAAATTTGCCCCACTCCAGCGCCATGGCCTTGGTCATCTGAATCACAGCCGCTTTGCTCATGCAGTAAACCCCGATTTGGGGCAACACTTTCAAACCCGCCATGGAGGCGATATTGATAATGCGCCCGCCAGTGAAGGAGCCTGGCGCTGCGCCACGGGAACGCGCCAGCATGCGCTTGCCCACTTCCTGAGCCACAAAGAAAGCACCCTTGACATTGGTGTTGAAGACCAAATCGAAGTCTTCGTCCTTGACCTCCTGAATACGCTGGGTGGTACTGACGCCCGAGTTGTTGACCAGAATATCGATCGATCCGACCTCGGTTTCCGCATGGGCCACCGCCGCCCTGATCGAGGCGTGGTCGGTCACGTCGAGTTCAATCGCGTGGGCATCACCGCCCTCGCCCTCGATTTGCGCACGCAAGTCCTTGAGCCGGTCCAAGCGGCGGCTGGCCAGCACCACGGCTGCGCCAGCACGTGACAAAGTCAGCGCAAATTGCGCGCCTAGTCCGCTGGAAGCACCGGTCACGAAAGCCACCCGGCCCGAAAGATCTATGCTGTAAGCCATATCCGCACCTCCTCCACATTAAATTGACGGTCATCGGGCTATGACTGTCCAGCGAATAAAATCAATCATCGGGTCGCTGTTCACACCCCTGAATCGCAAGATCCGATACGACCTCATTATGAATCGAGATAAGGCATGACCCCAGCTCAAATTTTGGCCCAGCACGGCCCGCGCGAAACAATGGCGTATGACGTGGTGATTGTTGGCGCAGGGCCGGCCGGTCTGGCCAGCGCCATTCGTCTCAAGCAATTGGCCGCAGCCCAAGGCCAGGACGTTTCGGTGGTGGTGCTGGAGAAAGGCTCGGAGCCAGGAGCGCACATCCTCTCGGGTGCCGTGATGGACCCGATCGCCTTGAGCGAACTGTTTCCCAACTGGCAGGAACTGGGCGCGCCCCTGACGCAAGCCGTCAGCAAAGACGACGTGTTGTTCCTGAGTGAAACCGGCGCCACCAGAACCCCCGATTTTCTGGTGCCAGACTGTTTCCACAACCAGGGGAATTACGTCATCCGACTTGGCGCTTTGGCGCAGTGGTTGGCAGCCCAGGCCGAGTCCTTGGGCGTTGAGATTTTCCCAGGCTTTAGCGCCAGCGAAGTGCTCTACAACGATGACGACTCCGTCAAAGGTGTGGCCACTGGCAATCTCGGCATCGGCAAAGACGGTCAGCCGCACGCCGACTTTCAACTGGGAATGGAGCTGCTCGGCAAGTACACCCTGTTTGCTGAAGGTTCGCGTGGTCATCTGGGCAAGCAACTGATTGAGAAGTTCAAGCTCGATGCCGGCAAAGACCCACAAAGTTACGCCATCGGTGTCAAGGAGTTGTGGGAAATTGACCCGACCCAGGCCCAACCCGGTCTGGTGCTGCACACCGCCGGCTGGCCGATGGACAGCCAGACCTATGGCGGCGGCTTCCTCTACCACCTCGAAGGCAACCAGGTCACGCTCGGTTTTGTCACTGGCCTGGACTACCAGAACCCCTGGCTCAACCCGTTTGAAGAAATGCAACGCTGGAAAACGCACCCCGCTATTCGTTGCCACATAGCGGGTGGCAAGCGCATAGGCTATGGCGCGCGCGCCATCACGGCCGGTGGCCTGCTCAGTCTGCCCAAAACAGTTTTTGCTGGCGGTGCGCTGATCGGTTGTGATGCGGGCTATCTCAATGCCTCACGCACCAAAGGCAGTCATGCCGCCATCAAAAGTGGCCTACTGGCAGCCGATGCCGCTTACGCCGCCATCACAGCCGGACGGTCACACGACGAGCTGAGCGACTACCCTCAAGCGTTTCGCAACAGCTGGCTGTTCACCGAGCTGGACCGGGCCCGCAACTTCAAGCAATGGTTCAAAAAAGGCAATTTCATC